>CAXBAL010000377.1:0-1517 GCA_963973475.1 uncultured Micavibrio sp. | reverse complement strand
CTTGCACTCATTTGCAATGAACTTTCAAATCACCGCCCCGATTTCCTATATGGCGATGCGCTCGAGCAAGACTTGCACGGCCAATGCCACTACAAAGCCGCCCGCAGCCACTCACGCGCCGCTCTCGGCCTGTTTACCCATCATCAGGCTATGCTCTATAAGACCGCGATTTTAAAAAATTTGCGCTATAATCTAGATTACAAAATCGCCGCCGATTACGATTTAACCCTGCGATTTTTAAAGCAGGCGCAGAGCGTACATTACCTATCCGCCCCTTTATGCATTTTCGCGGCGGGCGGCCTGTCCCAAACCGCGGCGCATCAAGGCCGTGCGGAACAATTTATGATCAGGAAACACCTAAAAACAGTGCCATACTGGAAAAATGCCGTAATTTACGCCGCGCAATTTCTCAACTGGCATTTCCGAAAACTCACACCAACCGCGTACTGGTCTCTGAAAAAATCTGCGCGATCCGCCGATAATACAGATAACGGCTCCGCGCCAGTTTAAACCCCGCCTTACCATCCAATAACCCCAGCTTCCAGACATAGGAATGCAAAAACGCAATGCCGCTGCGCCACGGCAAGGCTTTAAAAACGCTTTTCATCACATGCCGCACTATGGACGGGTCACGCGGCCACGCCCCGCGCCGATCCATCTCGGCCTCCCAATGTGCATAGCGCTCATGCTTGCGCACCCAGTCCTTCTCATCCTCCAGCGCCTCATGAATCATAAATGATTTCAGCGCCCCTAACTTCTCCTGACGGAAGTAATTGCGGCGCACGGGCTGGTAATGTCCTTCAATTTCACCGACGCCGCCGGTAATATCCAGATCGTCCACCGCCGGAAAAATCATCTTGTGACGGTTCAGCAAACACAGCTTCTTATTCACCAATCCATGACGCAATACCTGTCCGTTAACGGAATAACGGCTGGTGATATAATACCCCGCGCCCTGTAAATCCAGCGCGTCCAGTTCGGCAATCAGCTCTGGCGTCACAATCTCGTCGGCATCAACAAACAGCACCCAATCATTTAAGCCGTCCAGATACTCTAGGCTCCATTGGTATTTCTTGGGATATTTGCCGTTCCAGTGAAAATCACTTACCTGCGCGCCAAAGCCTTTGGCAATGCGCACTGTGCCATCATCACTGGCGCTATCGACCACGCGAATATCGGAAAATTCAGTGCTCAACGGCTTTAAACAGCGCCCAATGCGGCGCTCTTCATTTTTTGTAACCACAATGACACTGATATGCGAAATCAACGTCTGCGCACCCCGTAAATAACAAACCCCAGAAAAGAAAAAACCAGCGTAAAGGCCAGATAAACCAGCATCTTATCCGGCCAATCGGCCTTCACACCAATCGCCGCTGGTTCCACCACGCTAGCGGCATAGGGCTGGTCAATTGACACCAGCATCAAAAGGCGCTCCTGTTCCATGAGCAAGGTCGTCAATGTGCGGCGGTGCTCTGGGTTGCTCGTCTCGGCTATGGCACTGCGCAAATACTCCACCC
>CAXBAL010000376.1:0-1529 GCA_963973475.1 uncultured Micavibrio sp. | reverse complement strand
ATCGAGCGGGTTTCGTTTTTGGACGGGTGCCAAAGGCGTGTTTCCTGCACAATTTTGCCGCCGTCTTCGATGATTTCAATCTGGCGCTGGACTTCAAAATCAATGGCCATCTGCACGGCCTTGACGGAATTCACGTTCTTGATCTCGGCGCGGGTGCCAAGCTCACCGCCCGGGCGGCGCACGGAGATATTCACATCCGCGCGCATAGAGCCTTCATCCATATTGCCATCACAGGTGCCGAGATAGCGCAGGATCATGCGCAGTTTGGAGAGATAGGCGCAGGCCTCCTCGGGGCCGCGGATGTCGGGTTCGGATACAATTTCCATGAGCGCGCAGCCCGAGCGGTTCAAATCAACAAAGGATTTGGTCGGGTGCTGGTCGTGCATGGATTTACCTGCATCTTGTTCCAAGTGCAAGCGCGTGATGCCGATTTCCTTGGTGGTGCCGTCGGGCAAATCAATCTCGATCTTACCCAGACCGACAATCGGGTCTTCGAACTGGGAAATTTGATAGCCCTGCGGCAAATCGGCGTAGAAGTAATTCTTGCGGGCAAAAACGCTGCGGTTGTTGATTTGGGAATTTAGGCCAAGCCCTGTACGTACGGCTTGTTCGACCACGTATTTGTTCAGAACGGGCAGCATACCGGGCATGGCGGCATCCACGAGGGAAACTTGGGAATTAGGCTCAGCGCCGAATTGCGATGAGGCACCGGAGAACAATTTGGAATTGGAGATCACCTGTGCATGGACTTCCATACCGATAACAATTTCCCAGTCTCCTGTTTCGCCTTTAACCAATGCGTGCGCCATAATGCTTTCTTTCTATTTTTATTCGTGCAGTTCAACAATAACGTGTTTTGCTTTTCTTTCTCTGTAAACCAGATACAGACCGCTTGCAACAATAACAAGCGCGCCCAGCGCCGTCCAGATGTCCGGCACTTCGGCAAAGATAAAATAGCCAAATAATGTACCCCATATCAAGACACTATATTCTAGTCCGCCGAAAAGCGCCGCATCAATCAAGCGCAGGCCAATAGGAAACAGCGCCGTTGCAGCGGTAAACATTGCGGCGGTAATAATCATATACGGCACGGTTATGGGCGTGTAGCTGTCAAATGGCCCTGCGTGCTCTATGATGAAAAACATGATGATAACTGTGGGCGCTTGTACAATCAAAACGTAAAAGACGAAGGTTAGCCAATGATCGCTTTTGTCGATGACCTTGACCAGAACATTCGTAAAGGCAAAAAACACGGCGCAAGAAAGCGCGGCCAATACGGCCAGATCAAGCGCCGTAAAGCCGGGGCGCAATATAATCAGCACGCCACAAAAACCGCCAATCATGGCCGCGATGCGGTGCTTGCCGATTTTCTCCTGCGTCATAAAATGCGCCAGCAAGGCGAGGAAAAAGGGCTGGGTAAGATAAAACGCGTACGCCTTTGCGATCTCGAGATGGGAAATGGCGTAGATAAAGCTGAGATGCACAAAGACAGAGGCCAGCCCGCGTAACAGATGGGGAATAAGGTTTTG
>CAXBAL010000375.1:0-1551 GCA_963973475.1 uncultured Micavibrio sp. | reverse complement strand
CTCCCAGCCCTATTTCGAGCCGTATCTGCCCGGCGTGCATTATGCCCAGTTCAACGACCTTGAAAGCGTAAAAAAGCTGGTGAGTAAAAAGACCTGCGCCATCATTATCGAGCCTGTGCAAGGTGAAGGCGGCCTCACCCCTGCCGATCCTGTTTTCCTGAAAGGCCTACGCGATCTGTGTGATTCTGAAAAAATTGCGCTGATCTTCGATGAGATTCAATCGGGCATGGGGCGCCTTGGCTATTTCAACGCCTATGATGCCTTCCCGCAAGAAGACGGCAGCGTTGTGACGCCCGACATCGTTTGCTGGGCCAAAGGCATGGGCTCCGGCTTTCCTGTGGGGGCTGTCGGTGCACGCAAAGAATTCGGCGAAGTCCTCATCCCCGGTACGCATGGCACCACCTATGGCGGAAACCCGCTGGCCTGCGCCGTGGCAACCAGCGTGATGAAACAACTCCTCGCCCCCGGCTTTTTAGAAAATGTCCGTGCACGCGGCAAACAATTTACCGATGGCCTGAAAGCCTTGCAGCGCGAATCTAACAAAATCACGGAAATAAAAGGCTCCGGCCTCATGGTTGGTTTGAATACAACGCTTGATATCAAGGCTCTATTAAAAGGCCTGCAAGATAACGGCATGATGGCCACACAGGCTGGCAGCGCAACGCTGCGCCTGACACCGCCATTAATCGTAAGCGAGGCCGAAATCCAGCACGCACTCGACAAGATCGAAAAAACCTTGAAAGAGTTAACATAATAGTGTATAACTACACATCGAATTATAAAAAAACGTGTGTAAGTATTCGGGAACAATAAAAAATGAGTGAACAGAAAACGAAAACCGTTCTTAAGGATTTGTTGCTCAAACCCACCTTTATGATGTGCGAGCCAACCAATGCCGACCCTTCCGCAGAAAATGAAAACGGCGATCTGGCCAATGATTTTTCCGGTGAGCAAATCGACAAAGATAAAGCGTTAGAGCAATGGCACGGCTTCAAAGATAAAATCGAAGAGCTCGGCGGCCGCGTTATTCTGGTCCCCCCCCAAGAAGGGTGCGGCGGTCAGGTGTATACCGCAGACCCCGCCGCCTTTGTGACCGATGTCCAGTTAAGCCGCGGTAAAACCCCTTCTGTAAAGGGCGTTAAATTTTCCGCCCTCATCAGCCAGTTTACCAATGCAGGCCGTAATGCTGAAATCGCGAGCCATTCCGGAATGATCCAAAGTTATATCAGCGAGCTGCAAAGCGCCCGCTTGAGCGGCGTTCCGGTATCCACAATTTTGCAAAACACAAAATGGAACACCGAAGGCAGCGGCGATAACGTCTATGATACTTTCCGCGGCCTGTGGTGGAGCGGTTACTCCCGTAACCTCAGCGATCCCAGAAGTGGCCGCAGCGATATTCGCGCCCACAAAACACTGCAGAAATTAACTGACCGTGAAGTCTTTAGCATGGAAGTGGCGCGCCCGTTCTTCCATATCGACACCTCACAAACCCCGCTGCCTAAAGGTCACATTCTCTCACATGAAGAGGGCATCACCGCCGAATCCTTAAAA
>CAXBAL010000374.1:0-1552 GCA_963973475.1 uncultured Micavibrio sp. | reverse complement strand
AAAAGCGGGATTGTGCCTGAGGCCGTGCCGGATTTTATTGATTATTGTTATGGTGAATGTGGTTTGGATATCAGGGGGTTGATGTGTATTCCGCCGTTGGATGATCCCCCCGCGTTGCATTTCGCCCTGTTGAAAAAACTGGCTGATGAGAACGGTTTGCGCGAGTTAAGCATGGGAATGAGCGGAGATTTCGAAGCGGCAATTCCCTTGGGCGCGACCTATATTCGTGTCGGCACGGGCGTATTTGGCGAGCGCAACTATTAATCGGCTATTATAATTCCCGAAAAGCAACTTTTTGCGTGCGGTCCAGCTGGGTGATTGGCTCCCGCGGGGGTAGGTTTGACAGCGTTTGTGCCATTGCCTTGTCACGGGCCTTATTGTTTATATGGGCCGGGTCTTTATACCCTTGACTGGTAAAGGCCAGTAATGATTCAGGCAGGGGCTCAGGATTTTCGGCTATTCGTTGCGCTTGTTCAAGACGCTGTTCCGGCTGTGCGGCGTTTGTTTTAAAGCGCGGTCTTTCGCCGCGGAAGGCTATGTTAAAGGCGTTTCCTGCCAGATCATTTCCTGTTTCTTCCTCGGCAATGACATTGACGATCCCACTGGCCGCGCCAAGCGGGCCGCCAAAAACGCCGCCGCCGATAATCCTGCCGATTGGTTTGATCTGATCGCCGGTAATCTCGCGGTAAACTGTGCCGACCAAAGGAATATGATGCAGCGGATTGACCATATCCACTAAATCACCGAAGCCAAATTCTTCGGGTGTATGGCTGTTATTGCGTCCCGTTGCTTGCAATGCCATTGCGCTCTCAAAACCTGATGTCTCCGACTTATTGCCCAGTGCGGCACCTAGATTCTCATTGATATGATCTTTGGCTGTTTTCGGCGCATCCCATGACGGTACAGAACCACCCATACGGTCATTCTTAACCATGTTCAATACCTTTTTACGCGCGCCATTGTCTGCGTAGGCGTTGAGTTGCGTGGTCTGGTGCGCTTGTCCGAGCCTTTCTAACATCTTTATCTCCTTGAATACTGGTTAGACGCTTTGCAAATGCCGTGCCATAATTGTTACTATGTGTTTGATAAGGATAATTTTATGAGCATCGTTTATATAATTGAGCAAGATAAAAGCGCCGCCGCTATGTTAGCGCGGACACTGGATGAGCGGGACATTTCCGGTTGTGAAGTTGTTTTGGATATGCCGCCGGAAATTCGCGCAGAGGATGCCGCAGTGTTGGACATCAATGCGATAATGGTAAAGCCCTACCGCCTTGGTGACTTGCTTGACCGCATCACTGCGATGCGTAACAAAGACGGTAACCCGGCAATTTTACGGTTTGAAAACTGTACTCTTGATAGAGTGTTTTGTCTGTTTTCAAACAGAGACGGGATAGAGGTAAAGTTAACGGAGAAAGAAACGGAAATATTGGTGTATTTGGCAGAGCATAGCCATGATGCGCCTGTCCGGCGTGATGATCTGCTTGCCGCGGTCTTCACCGGTGTGCTCGTCATCCTCTTCGCCATCTGCACGAGTCTTCGTTTTCAGCTG
>CAXBAL010000373.1:0-1570 GCA_963973475.1 uncultured Micavibrio sp. | reverse complement strand
ATCCACCTTAGCTGTCTTTTTAGCGTTTGGAACAATCTCCGGCCGCGTATCCTCATCTTCATAAATAAACGGCAACGGCTCGAACTCGGGAATAATGCGCTGCTTGGTTTTCACCGTTAAAAACGGCCATAAAATCTGCTGCCAGAATTTAGGCGGCATGTAGTCCTTCATCCCGATAGTCGCGGGCGGGCGGCGGTCTTTGGGATTTACAAACGTGCGGAACACATGATCCCAGATCATCACATTCTCGCAATAATTGCGGTTACCCTCGCGCAAATCCATGGAATGGTGCCAGCGGTGCAGCTCGGGCGTGTTAAACACCCATGACAGCCAACCGAATTTCATATCGACATTACAATGCGTGAGCATACCAATAAAAGCGGTCATCGCGGCCATCCACTGAATAACCTCCAGCGGCGCGCCCAGCGCAAGCAGAAAGCCCAGCCCCATCAAAATACTCAGCAAACTGTCAACAAAGTGAAAGCGCCCCGTATTGAGCAGCCAGAGCTTGGTCACGCTGTGATGCACGGCGTGGAATCGCCAGACAAACGGCACTTCGTGCCCCGCGCGGTGCGCCCAATACAGCATGAATTCGGCCACATACAGCCCCAAAATCACCTGCGCCCAAATCGGCCAATCGCGCGGCCAGATGCCGTAATCCAGCGGCTCGGCCATCGGCTTGATAAGCTCCACCAACCCGATCACCCCTGCAAACATGAGCAAGAGCTGTACCGTGCCCTTACTGGAGAGCGTATGTGCAATACTGGCCAAATTCTGCCCGTCAGGCTTTTGCCATTCCTTTTCAAACGGCATCTTGTTTTCCAGCACAAACAAAGCCGCAATCAAAAACAAATAAGCCAGATTAAAAAACAAAATCGGCATCCCCGCCGCATACCCATAGGCATTAATAGCGATACAGATAATCATAAGCGCAGGCCATGTTATCCAGCTTAGCGCCTTATAAAAATCTGTGTCGGGGTTCATTGGTTGTAAAATTTGCATGGCTTAAATCCTAATTTTATTCAGTATCGCCGCATAAAAGGCGAGCGTCAACCGCGCGCCGCGCGGCGCAAGCGATCATTAATCGCCGCGCCCACACCCTTATCAGGGATATTCATCACCGCAATGCCGCTATGCGCAGGGGTATCAAGGGCGCGCAACATCGCAAATAGATTGCTCGCCGCCTCGTATAAATCGCCCTCTTCGCTCAAATTCATGCACGATTCCGCTGCCATATCCTTGGCCGCGCCGCCGCCCTCAATTCCCATAAACTTCAGCGAGCCGAACGCCAGCAAAGCCTCACCCTTCTTCACATCCACCGCGTTCAACCGCAACGGAACAGAGGGCGCATAATGCCGCAATAACTGCCCCGGCGATTTGGGTTTATCATGCGCGCCATCATCAATCTCGACATCAAAGCCCAGCACATTGGAATTCTCTTCCGCCGTAATCGAGCCGGGCCGCAAGATAACAGGCAGCTCCCCGCTCAAATCTATTACCGTTGATTCCAACCCCACCGCGCAATTCCCCGCCGCCAAGATCATCTCTATTTTATCACCAAGGCTCTGGG
>CAXBAL010000372.1:0-1615 GCA_963973475.1 uncultured Micavibrio sp. | reverse complement strand
TAAAGCTTTTTATAAGAAAAAATATTCAGGTTTCTGGGGGGATTTAAAAGCGCCGAAAAACCGTGCTTCTATATTTTTAGCGGTCTTTTTATTGTTATGTATGTCTGTTCAGAATTATTCATTGAGAGCTTTCGATGAAAAATATGCAAATGATGCTGATTTTGCGCAGCGTTATAAATATTTTTGGGGTGATCCTTGGGAGATTATGTATCCAATAGGCATATTGTCTTTATTTGTTGCATTTTATTGTATTTATCGTATGCGCCGAAAATATAAAAAGGATGAAAATGCTTGGCCAGAAGCTATTGTTTTTGCTTTGGTTCAAATTATCATGGTTTCAATTCCATTATTCTCTCTTTATTTATAACGCATGCCTAATATTTATTCCCTAAAAAACAAGACAATCTGGGTTGCCGGACATGAAGGGCTGGTTGGCTCGGCGGTTGTGCGGTTGCTGGAGGCGCAGGGCTATGAGGTTCTTACCGTTGCCCGCGCGGGGCTGGATTTGCGCGACCAAAGCGCGGTGCAGCGCTGGATGGGGGCACATAAGCCCGATGTTGTGGTGCTGGCCGCGGCCAAGGTGGGCGGGATCGGGGCGAATATGGCGGTGCCTGCCGAGTTTATCTACGACAATTTGATGATCGAGGCCAATGTTATTCACGGCGCGTATGTATGCGAGGTTGAGAAATTGTTGTTTCTTGGCTCGTCTTGTATTTACCCCAAGGACGCGCAAAGCCCGATTAAGGAAGATGCTTTAATGAGTGGAGCGTTGGAGCCTAGCAATGCGCCTTACGCGGTGGCCAAGATTGCGGGCATCGAGATGTGCAAGGCTTACCGCGCACAATATGGCTGTGATTTTATTAGTGCCATGCCGTGCAATCTTTACGGCCCGAACGATAATTTTGATCTGGAGAGCGGGCATGTCATTCCGGCGCTGATGGCCAAGGCGCATGGCGCGAAGTTGGCGGGAGATAATGTCTTGTCTGTATGGGGTAGCGGAAGGCCGCGGCGCGAATTTTTATATAGTAATGATCTGGCCGCGGCGCTTTTGGTATTATTGGAACATTACTCTGGCGCGGCACCTGTAAATGTTGGCACGGGCGAGGATATAAGTATTGCAGCGCTGGCAAAGGAGATTAAGCACGTAACCGGATTTGAAGGGACGCTGGAATTTCGCGCAGACAAACCCGATGGTGTATTTGAAAAGCGTCTGGATACCGGCATTATCCGCTCGTTAGGATGGGCACCGCAAACATCGTTGCAGGACGGTTTGGCGCTATTATATCAATGGTATCAAGCCAGGCATATTAAGATAAGTTAATGTATTATCAATCATTAGGCTGATATGCTGTTAGTGAGTTATTGAAGTGGTAGGAGTGGTATTTTGGTAGAAGATAATGAACCTGTTCCGGGCCAAACGCAGCCATCGTCGTCTGATGGGGGTGTGGCTGGTGATGACCGCCGTATCAATAATGATTACAATGATTATTTTAACGCGCAGTTCGGTGCGAAGCCTTATTATCTGGAACCCGGCGAATCCGGTTGCGGAGATGGTGCTGGCGAGATGCTGGTGGCCACTATCGGCTCAGGCATCGTTGTCACCATCCATGATAAG
>CAXBAL010000371.1:0-1616 GCA_963973475.1 uncultured Micavibrio sp. | reverse complement strand
TTCCGCCTGAAAAAGGGCAAGGCCAACACCAAGCCTTATAGCGGCGGCGCCAAGCCGTATCAGAAGAAATCGCAATCAGCACAAGGTGCCAAGCCTCAAGACGGCGAGAAAAAGGACCGCTCCAAAGGCAAGCGCGAGCGCCGTGGCAACCCTAAAGGCAAAGAGTACAAGAAACAGACCATGACCGCCGAGGCGAAGGCAAAAGATGACTCACCTTTTGCCATTCTGGAACAACTTAAAAAGAATGCGGACGGAAAAGGCTAGTATGGCCACAGGGCTTATCAGCATAGGAAGGGCGCGTATTATGCGATCCTTGGGAGCGAGCTGCCTTATTTTGCTTGCGCTATCTTGCTTATTTCCCGCCAATACTATGGCCGCGCAATTCTCCGGCTCTTACCTTCTTCATATTTGCGGCGTTGATAAGAACGGCAAAGAACTGGCACCGGGCGGACATATTGCCTGTCAGGCCTATATTGCCGGCATTCTTGATTATCATAATCTGCAGCGCTCTTTAGGCACGGCGCCGACGGTTGATTATTGTGTCCCTGACGAGGTGAATTTGAAAACACTGCAATCTCAAGTTTACAGCTATGTGTACCGTAATCAAAAGCAGCATAATGTTTTTACAGCGGCGCCTGCGGTTGCGCTTGCGCTCTATACTTTTTATCCTTGTAAAAAGAAATGAATAGCAAACCCTCCAAAATACCGCGCGGCTCTAAAGGTCCCCATGTCCATATCGAACGTGGCGCAAAAGACCGCATATTGCCAAAGCAGTTTATACGTGTTCTAACGCGGCGTTATTTCCCTGTTTTAAGTTTGACCTATGTTAGTTCCGTCATTGGCATTGCCTATAAAAAAGGCCATATGGAGCATTATTTGCTGGAAGACCAGTTTGCGTACACAATGGCTTTGTTGCCTGCCCTCTGGATATCTGTTCCGGCGGTTTTATGGGTAATCTTGAAAGGCAGCCATTTGTTTAATCATGTCGCCGGACTTTGGTATATCATTGCTGCCGTTTTAATGAGTGTCATGCTAGGGATTAGCTATATCCTCTTGCCCGAATTTGATTACCATGGCGCGCGCAGTTATCTGGTGGCGACAATTCCGATGATGGTGGTGCTGTATTTCACATTTGTGCGCAGCGCGCTTCCAGCAGGGCTGGCGCACAGCCTTAGCGCTATCGGTATGACAGCGCTGATCTATGGCGCATCTATTCGTTTGTGGATGTAAGTGCGGATTAATATTCGCGTTCAATCGTGAATGTTATAAGCGCGCTCAGCATATTCCTAAGCTCTCCATCTGGAGCAATAGACAGCGCCTCTTCTGCTTTCGCCGCGTAGTCCCGCGCTAAAGTCATGCTGCGCTCCAGCGTGTCATGGTTTTGCATCAGGCTTATAGCGTGCCCTAAATCGTTGTCATTTTTATTATTGTCGCCGATTACGCGCGCCCAGAATGATTTTTCTTCCTCATCGGCGTTTTCGATTGCGAATAAGACTGGCGCGGTCATTTTGCCTTCGCGGAAATCATCCCCGATGGTCTTGCCCAGCTTTTCCTGATTGGCGGAATAATCCAGCACGTCATCGACAATCTGGAACGCAATGCCCAAATTCATGACG
>CAXBAL010000370.1:0-1619 GCA_963973475.1 uncultured Micavibrio sp. | reverse complement strand
GCTCGATCTCCAGCGGGTCGTAGAGGTCGAGTTTGTCGATGATGCTCAATATCTGGCCGATTTCGTGGCGCATATTAAGAACACTTTCAGGGTCGGTGGCTGGAATCTTGATATGCGCGGGTTCGAAATGGTTGTGGCTGGAGGCAATCATTACAAGCATTTTGGAGTCATACCACGCGGCGGCCATGGATTTGCCGTCATATTCTTCATACAGGCCTTTGAGATTTTCGATCATGATGGGGTCGATCAGATAGCGTGCCTCGACCTGATCGGTGGTATAGGTGTCGAAGATTTTTTCGAATTCGGGATCGACCATGCGGGCGCGTTTCATGGCGGATGATTTTTCCTTGAACCATTCGCCCATTTTGGTTTTGTTGCGGTCCAGTATGGTGTGGCCGAGGAATTTGCGCGAATTCATGTCCAACAATATCGCGAGTCCCTTAAAGGTCGTCACGGTGCGCCTGTTTTTGCCCGAACCGCGTTTCTCGGTCAGGTGGATTTCCGAAAATTCCAGCCCGACACCTTTATAGGTGCCTTTGAAGTAATCTTCCGAGTGGTAGGAATCATAAGAAGGTATTATTTTCGAGGGTCTGAGCGCGTCCATGGAAATGCGCCCGCCTATATCATAGATAAATTCGCCGAAGGTTTTGGCGAGTTTTGGCAGGATTTTATCTTTATAAGCACGGCTATAGTCGCGCTTGGGTTGGGTCACCCACCAGTAAATGCCGCCTATAACAAAAATTGTCAGTCCGGCTGCGCCTTCATCGCTGCCGCGTTGCAGCCAGAGGAGCAGGTAATCAAGCGCGCCTGTTAGGGGTAACAGCACGGCGCAGACTGGGATGGCGAGTTTTTTGCGGCGCTGATAGATGCGGTATTTGGTTTGGCGGATGTTTTCGAGAATACTTAAATCAGGCTTGGCGAAGGAGAGGAAGTCTTCATCGCTCATGCCGCGAAAATCGTTGATTTCGCCACTGCCGTTTAAATCCTCGTCTTTATCAAGGCCGATCCCTTCGTCTTTAGGAGGGAAAACCTTATAATAAGTTTTGTCCAGCCAGTTGCCTATAATCGCGAATTTCATGGTATTGTTCCCCCTAATCTTCATGATGATAGAATATCCATATTTTGAAAAGGTTAATATTGCGATGAGCGGATTGATAAAAGGAACCGATGGGCAAACACGGTGTTGGTGGTGCGGCGAGGACGAACTGTATGTGCGCTATCACGATGATGAGTGGGGGCGTCCCATGCATGATGATATACGCTTGTTCGAGAAAATCTGTCTGGAAGGTTTTCAAGCGGGGCTTAGCTGGCTCACAATTTTGCGCAAGCGCGAGAATTTTCGCGCGGCGTTTGACGGGTTCGATTTTGCGAAAGTAAGCACATACGGAGAAAAAGACGTACAAAGATTGCTGGGTGATGCGGGCATCATTCGCCATCTCGGCAAGATCGAGGCTACGATCAATAATGCCGCCCGCGCGTTGGAGATGGTGGAAGAATTCGGCACGCTGGATGCGTATTTCTGGGGCTATCAGCCAGAAGCGCATACGCAGCCCGCAAGCCGTGAGGCGGTGGTACCGAACAACGATATCGCCAAGGCCATGTCGAAAGATTTAAAGAGG
>CAXBAL010000369.1:0-1637 GCA_963973475.1 uncultured Micavibrio sp. | reverse complement strand
TAATACGCGCAAGGCTTCTTTCAGCGCATTATCTATGCGCGTCACATTGCGAAGTCCGAATGCGATGGTATAGACATCGAAGCAGTTATCTTCAAAGGGGAGGGTTTCGGCATTGCCTGTGATCCACTCGAAATCATTGACCCAGCCTTTGTCGATAGCGCGGTCACGGCCAACGCGGAGCATATTTTCTGTAAGATCGCAGAGGGTTATGTCGGCTGGCTCACCTATTTTCTGACGGATGCGAAAGGCGATATCGCCTGTCCCGCCCGCAACGTCCAGATATTTTAAACTCTTACGCGGACGGATCATGCGAATAAGGCGGTCTTTCCAGAGGCGGTGAATGCCTCCGGACATCAAATCATTCATTACATCGTATTTATCGGCGACATTGGAAAATACGCCGTGCACCATGCCGGTCTTGTCTTCGGCATCGACGGGTTTTTCACCAAACCATTTGCTTTCAGGGTTTTCGCTCATTGCGCTTTTAAAGCATAGATTCTGATGCTAAACAACTCTCTATGAGTCTTATTCGCGCCATGAGTACGGTTGGGGGAATGACGGCGCTCTCGCGGGTGGCCGGATTTGCCCGTGATATATTGACTGCCGCCATTTTAGGGGCAGGGCCGATAGCCGATGCGTTTTTTGTGGCGCTGAAGTTGCCCAATTTTTTCCGCCGCGTGACCGCCGAAGGGGCGTTCAGCGTTTCGTTTGTGCCGCTGTATTCCGAGACATTAGAACAAGAAGGGCAGGAGCGCGCCACGCGGTTTGCCAATAATGCATTCTGGATAATGAGCGCGGTTCTGGCGGCGTTTTCTGCGCTGGCCGTTCTATTCATGCCCTATGTGATTATGGCGATTGCGCCGGGGTTTATTGATGATCCGGTGCGTTATGATCTGGGCGTGGAGCTGTCGCGTATTACGTTTCCTTATTTATTGCTGATGTCGTTAACGGCGCTTTTAGGCGGGGTGCTTAATGCACATAACCGTTTTGCGCCGTTTGCGTTTGCGCCTGTGCTGTTTAATTTGTGCCTTATCGGGGCGTTGCTTCTAAGTGGTTTTTTTGAAACGCCCGGGCATGCGCTTAGTTACGGTATATTGGCGGCAGGTTTTGCGCAGTTTGGGCTTTTGCTGTGGTGTGCGATGTCAGGCAAGGTGTTTAGATTGGAGTTTCGTAAGCCCGAGATGAGCGTGAAAATCCGCAAGGTTTTTAAACTGATGGGGCCAGGGGTGATCGGCGCTGGCGTCATGCATATCAATTTGTTTGCCGATTTGATTTTGGCCTCGTTTTTGGCGCAGGGGGCGATCTCATACCTTTATTATGCCGACCGTTTGAATCAGTTGCCGCTCGGTGTGGTCGGGATTGCTGTGGGGACGGCTTTGTTGCCCATGCTCTCTAAGGCGCTGAGCCGCGGTGATACCAAGGAAGCGCATGATTTGTTTAACCGCTCTATTGAGTATTGTTTGTTACTGGCGCTGCCTGCCGCACTGGCATTGATGGTTATTCCCAATATTCTAATTGGCACCTTGTTTGAGCGCGGGGCATTTGGCCCGGAGGATACGGCGGCCTCTAGCGCGGTCTTGATGGGCTATGCGGTGGGATTGCCGGCCTATATCCTGATCAAAATATTCTCTAGTGTA
>CAXBAL010000368.1:0-1659 GCA_963973475.1 uncultured Micavibrio sp. | reverse complement strand
AGTACCTTTTTTATGGAGGGGGGTATTGTATATGATGTTTTTTGATTTCTTTTAATAGGAGAGGGTTTTTTTCTTTTATTTTTTTTGTTATTTTTGAAGATTCATTGCAATAAATTTCAAGAGATTTCATCATTATGAAGTATTGCTCAATGTATTCTGCTATTTCATGTTTTGAAAAAATTATTGAAAATTCAATGTAATCATTATGATTCATTATTCCAATATCTTTGTGTGAATCGTTAATGCTTTTTTGTCTGTCAAAATAATTAATTATTCAAAACGCAATCATTAAAAATAGATATTTCTTTTCTGTAAGTAGAATTTATATCAGTGCAAAAAATATTATTGTGTAGTTTTATTATTTTATCTTTAACATTTTCTTCTTTGTTTTTGAATTTTTCTACTAAGTTGATGTAAATTTCAAAATGATCTATAATTTCTTTTGTGTGGTTGGTTGCTTCATAACATAAAATTTTAGCAATGTTTCTTTTTTTTTCTTCAATTTCCGCTTCGTGCTTCCACGCGGCGACGAGGTACGCAGCAAATGCTGCAAGACCACCTCCAAACAGCGCTGCTATCCAGGGAGGGATATGCTCAAGGTTATCGCTTAGAGCCGGATCCCGAAAAGCTGCCACTCCGACGGCGGCGCATAACGTAACGATCAATGTTATCGCACTGAAATACCATTTCATGATCGTCTTGATTTTCATCATATGATAGTTGCCGATTTTCTGGTTAAGCCACAAGCCCTGTCCCTAGAGGCCGTTGATCAGTGCTGTCGGGCGCCGTGACAGCCAACAGTATACCATCTGTAAGCACGCGGCCCGTTTGGTGGGAGGCGAGCAGTTGCCGGGGTCCCGGGTTTGGTGAAGCGGTTAAAATCGGGGCAGAGTATAGTGCCTTAAGAGTCCGGGAGCGAACCCGGCGAACGAGCAATGCTGGTGAGCGATATGGTCATGCAGGAAGCACCGGGTCTTGCCGAAAGCGCGCCTCCCGCGCTGAAGGGCAAGGGGCCGATTGTCGGGACGGAATACTGGAGCCTGCTGGATGACGGGCGGGTGCAGTGCGAGCTGTGCCCGCGGTATTGCAAGCTGAAGGAAGGCGCGCGCGGGCTGTGTTTCGTGCGGGCGCGGCAGGATGACCGGATCGTGCTGACCACCTATGGCCGCTCCTCCGGCTTCTGCATCGACCCGATCGAGAAGAAGCCGCTGAACCATTTCCTGCCGGGAACCCCGGTGCTGTCTTTCGGAGAGCCGCGAGATGGACACGATGCAGTCCGAGGCGCAGCCGTAGGCGATCGCCCGGGCCGCCGCCAAGCTCGGCTGCCGCTCCGTCGCCTTCACTTATAATGATCCGATCATCTTTCATGAATATGCGGACGACGTGGCGATGGCCTGCCGGGAAGCAGGGGTGAAGACCGTCGCGGTGACGGCGGGGTATCTGACGGACAAGGCCCGGCCCGCCTTCTTCCGCAATGTCGATGCGGCGAATGTCGATCTGAAGGCCTTCACCGAGAGTTTCTATAAATCCGTGACCAAGAGCGAGCTTGGCCCGGTGCTCGACACGCTGTGCTATCTCCGGCACGAGACCGATGTGTGGTTCGAGATCACCAATCTGATCATCCCCGGCGAGAATGATTCTGAGCGGGAGATCGACGAG
>CAXBAL010000367.1:0-1687 GCA_963973475.1 uncultured Micavibrio sp. | reverse complement strand
TCATGGTCAGATGCGCCTGAAGCGGCGGCGGCGCGGTGGAATAAATAAAAGGGCGCGCAGTATTGATCAGATATTCGATTATATCATTGCTGGCACAAACCAAAC
Organism: uncultured Micavibrio sp.; assembly: GCA_963973475.1. GTDB lineage: Bacteria > Pseudomonadota > Alphaproteobacteria > Micavibrionales > Micavibrionaceae > UBA2638. The sequence continues at coordinate 1,582 of CAXBAL010000367.1, read as the reverse complement.
CGCCAGCCACGCCCAGCGCTTTGCCGCATGTATGGACGGTGATGAGATTTTCGTGAGGCAAGCTACCCGCCAAGCCCTTGCCGTGATCACCGTAAACGCCTGTGCCGTGTGCTTCATCCACGATCAATATGGCATCATAACGCAGTGCCAGCGCGTGGAGTTCGGCAAGCGGCGCAAAATCGCCGTCCATGGAATAGACCGATTCGACCGCGATAAAAATGCGCTTACCTAGGCCGGAATGTTTCTTCAGTGCGGCTTCATAGGCATTCAAATCGTTATGCGGAATTTTCTGCGAAGTGATCGAGGGCGTATACAGACCGTCACGCATTGAGGCATGCACCAACGAATCGAACAGCACGACATCGTTGCGCGCGGGAAGCGCGGTGAGCAGCGCATAATTGGCGCTATAGCCATTGGCGAAATACAGCGCGCGCTCGAAGCCGTAATGCTTGGCGGCGAACTCTTCCAGCCGCGCATGCTCTTCGCAATGGCCGCGCAAAAGTCGCGAGCCACCGGAGCCGAGCGCTATGCCGCCCTCAAGAGCCTCAATGGCAGCGCGCTTCAAGGACGGATGCTCTTTCAGTCCTAAATAATCATTGGAGGATAAATCAATCCCGCCCGGCAAAGACAGCGAGCGGTAGCGGTTTTTGGATTTTATGGCCTCTAGCTTTTGGGCAAAATCGGCGCACATATTTGGCGTCCTACGCGGCTTCCGCGCCCACGCAGCCGCAGCCTGTGCCGCAGCCTTGTTGTTGCTGCTGCTCTTTATATGGCGCACGTGGTTTGATGCCGAGCTGGTTCAGCAATTCGGCGTCGAAATCTTCTTCCGGGTTGGCGGTGGTAAGCAGTTTTTCGCCCGTGAAGATAGCATTCGCGCCAGCCATAAAGGCCAGTGTTTGCGCTTCTTTAGAGATTTGCAGGCGTCCCGCGGACAAACGCACCATGGATTTCGGCATCAGAATGCGCGCCACGGCGATTGTTCTGATCCATTCGAAAATATCCAGCTTGGGCGTGTTTTCCATCGGCGTGCCTTTAACAGGCACAAGCATATTAATCGGCACGGATTCCGGCTGCGGGTCCAGATTGGCCAGCGTATGGAGCAGGGAAATACGGTCTTCCTCGCGCTCGCCCAGTCCCAAAATACCGCCGCAACAGGCGCTAATGCCCGCCTTGGCGACATTCTGCAGCGTCTCAAGGCGTTCATCATAGCTACGCGTTGTGATGATTTTGTCGTAGAATTCGCGGGAGGTATCCAGATTGTGGTTATAGGCGGTCAATCCGGCCTCTTTTAATTTTAAAGCCTGTTCTTCGTTGAGCATACCCAGAGTAACGCAGGCTTCCATACCCATGTCGGACACGCCCTTGACCATATCGCAGACGCGGTCGAACGCGCGGCCATCCAGAACACGCGGCCATGCGGCTCCCATGCAAAAACGAGTTGATCCGGCTGCTTTGGCGGCTTTTGCCTGCTCCAGCACCTCATCGGTTTTCATCAGTATCTCTTTTTCGAGATCGGTATTGTTATGAATGGATTGCGAGCAATATTTGAAATCCTCTGTGCAGCCACCTGTTTTAATCGAAA
>CAXBAL010000366.1:0-1722 GCA_963973475.1 uncultured Micavibrio sp. | reverse complement strand
AAAGTTGAAAGGAGAGGAGAATTTCTTAAACCGGCCATGATGCCTCCTGAGATACGCTTTATAAAATTGCTATTGTCTTGCGGGTCAAAATAATCGGACTCGGGCACGCGGGGCTGCGCGTATTGCGTACCCTGAAGCGGTTTATAACCAAAACGTCTAAAATCCTGACCCTGTTGCATGTATCAAACTTAGGAAATTCATAAGGGCGCGGTCAAGAACGTGTCTTATGTTATGCACATAAATAATGCACAGCGACTAGCCGCCGCGAAGATCCCAATATAGATCAAAGAGCCTCTCATGCTCCCTGAGCGCATAACGATCGGTCATGCCGGCGATATAATCCGCCACGATTCGCGCCAGTGCAATATTATCAATCATGCCGCCCGCCTCTTCGACGCGGCGTTGCCATGGGTCGGGCAAAAGGCGGTAATTGGTCGTAAAGGCTTTGAACAAATCGTTCACAATCTTATCGACCTTCAGCCATATCCGGTTGATCGTGTAATGGCGGTACATGCGGTCGAACAGGAAATGACGCAGCTCATCCACTTGCTCGCGCATCTCCTCGGAAAATGCCACAATCTGCATACCGGCATTGCGTACATCGTCCGGGCTTTTTGGCTTCACTTCCGCCAGATTGGCGCGAGTCTGGGTCAACACATCATCAACCATGCGTCCGATCATCTCGCGAATCGTCTCGAATATCAGATAGCGCTCCTCGGTATCGGGAAGTTCCTCGCGCACCTTGCGGATAATCCCGCGCAAAAGCGGCACTTTTTGCAAATCATCCAGCGTAAACAGACCAGCGCGCAGGCCGTCCTCAACATCATGATTGTTATAGGCAATATCATCGGAAATCGCCGCTACTTGTGCCTCCAACGATGCATAGGTATGGATTTGCAAATCAATCTGGCTCTGCAATTCTTTAAGCGTCACGGGCAACGGGCCGGTCACAGGGCCGTTATGCTTAACCACGCCCTCCAGCGTTTCCCACGTCAAATTCAGCCCGTTCCATTTCGGATAGCGGCGCTCCAGCGTGGTTAAAATCCGCAAGGACTGATCGTTATGATCAAACCCGTCCAGATCCTTCATACATTCTTTTAAAAATTCCTCGCCGATATGCGCAAAGGGCGTGTGTCCCAGATCATGTGCCAGTGCAATCGTCTCGGCCAAATCCTCATTCACCATCAACGCCCGGGCAAGGCTGCGCGTAACCTGCGCCACCTCCAGCGTATGGGTTAATCTGGTTCTATAATGATCACCCTCATGATAAACAAAGACTTGCGTTTTGGATCGCAAACGGCGAAAGGCAGAGGTATGGATAATCCGGTCGCGATCACGCTGAAACGGGCTGCGGGTCGTGCTTTCCGGCTCGTCATAAATACGCCCGCGCGTCTTATCCGGCCTGCACGCATACGCCGCCAGCGGCATGGCGCAAAAATTATAATCACTGGCGTTTTCGTCTTTTTGTTTGGCGGCCATCGCTATCCCCGTAAATTCTATGATCTTAATGGGATAGCACGGCCAAATGTGAAAATCTATGCCATAAGACTAAATTGCCAAAGCTTTTCTTACGCCAGACATCGACAAAACAGCCTTTTGTGCTATTGTTATTACTATGAGCATAATCATTGATGAGAGCGCGATTGGGCGTATAAAAGAATTAAGAGCAGCCAAGGGTGCCAAAGACCTGAAACTGCGCGTGCGCGTTGATGGTGGCGGTTG
>CAXBAL010000365.1:0-1747 GCA_963973475.1 uncultured Micavibrio sp. | reverse complement strand
GCAATGCCCAGCCATTGCATGAAACGGAAATCCTTGGCAATTTCCGTGATATTGTAAGCCACCATCAAGCGGCGTCCGCCCTCAAGCGGTAGCACTTTGGCCGCAAAACTCTCGTTCATATCCGCTTTGATTTTAAAGGTTAAAATCCCCTCGCTAAGGCGCAAATCCTCTTCCGAGAGTGTATCGGGCAGGTCATCTTCCCCTTCATCCAGATAAATATAAAGATATTTTCCGCTGCGCCCCTCTTCGGGTAGGCCTTGGGCGCCGATATATTTTATCTCGGCATCCAGAATGGCGTTTGTGCTCTGCACGACATGGCCTTTGGCAAAGTAATTGATGAAATAACCGAGGCTGAGCGCCGCCAAGCCGCAAAGCAGGGTGAATATAGCCGCCATGACGAAGCTGGAGCTACGGATATAGCTGCGTTTGGGGGTGTCTGGACGCGGTGGAATCTGCATCCTATCCTTCTATAATGTAACCGGCGCCGCGCACCGTTCTGATCAGGGCTTCGGAAAAATCCTTATCAATTTTGGCGCGCAGGCGGCTGATATGCACATCAATCACATTGGTTTGCGGGTCAAAATGATAATCCCAGACATGTTCCAGCAGCATTGTACGGGTCACGACCTGACCCTTGTTTTTCAGGAGATATTCCAGCAAGCGGAACTCGGTGGATTGCAATTCAATTTCCTTGCTGCCGCGCGTGACCTTGCGCGAGAGAAGATCAAGCCGAAGGTCCCCCGCCGCCAACGTAGTGTCACTGATATTATTATTGATGCCAGTGCGCCGTGATAGAATTTCAATTCGGGCCAGCAGCTCGGCAAACGCAAAAGGCTTGACCAGATAATCATCCCCGCCGGAGCGCAAGCCCTTCACGCGGTCATCAACCTCGCCAAGTGCCGAGAGGATAAGGGCGGGCGTTTTATTGCCTGTGCCGCGAATGGTTTTGATAATGCTCAAGCCGTCCAGCTCGGGCAGCATGCGGTCCACAATCATGGCGTCATAGCTCTCGGTCGTGGCCAGAAACAGTCCGTCCTTGCCGTTATCAGCCAGATTAACGGTATGGCCTGCCTCCTTCATGCCCTTGGCAATATAGGCGGCAACATCTTTATCATCTTCGATTACAAGCAAACGCATGAAAGCATAATAAGGCAGATTTGAACATTTACAAATTAAAGAGTTTTAATGTTTCGGCGGCCCACAAATTTTTAAATCCCGCTTTCCCTTGTTCCCCATGGCCATGAAGGGTATAAATAGCTTTGGAAACAATCAAAAAGCATGGCTCATGACCCTCCTGATTTTATATTTAATGCTCGCTATCGGTGTCTCGTTTTTCTGTTCGATTGCCGAAGCTGTCTTGCTCTCTGTCCGTCCGGCCTATATTGCCGTTCTGGAACAAAAGGGTAAACCCAGCGCAAAGGTGCTTAAAGATTTACGCGATAATCTGGATAGGCCTTTGGCCGCAATCCTGACCGCAAACACCATTGCCCATACGGTCGGCGCAGCCGGAGTTGGCGCGCAGGCAACCATGGTGTTCGGCAATGAATATCTGGGCGTAACATCAGGCGTTTTGACGCTCCTGATTCTGGTATTTTCCGAGATCATTCCCAAAACGCTGGGGGCGACCTATTGGCAACAAATTGCGCCGGTAATGGGCGTTCTGATAATGTGGTTAACGAGAGTTCTGTTTCCCTTTGTCTGGCTCTCCGAAAAACTTACACGCCTGCTTTCCCGCTCCGGCGCCAGC
>CAXBAL010000364.1:0-1748 GCA_963973475.1 uncultured Micavibrio sp. | reverse complement strand
TCCGTGGTTTATGGTTTGGTTAAGGATATGAAGGGCTGTATTGAAATTCATTCCAGTATCAATGCGGGCGCCGATATTCGTATATATATTCCCTTATCAAAAGGCTTGCCAATGCCTGAAACGCCCACAGTTCGTAATGTTGATGGCGGAGGTTTACAGGGCTTTACGGCGGTGGTCGTTGATGACGAACCTGACATCCTTGAAATTACCGCCTCTATGTTGCGCGGCGCAGGTATGAAGGTTCTGGAGGCGATGGACGGAAATGATGCGCTGGATAAACAGGAAGATTATGAAGGCGAAATTCATATTCTGGTTACCGATATTCTTATGCCGGAATTAAATGGCGTGAAGCTGGCAGAGTTGTTTACCTCCCTGCGGCCAGAGACCCAGGTGCTTTTTATGAGTGGCTACCCATCCGGGCGCGAATATGAATATATTCAGATCCCTCAATCCACCCCCTTTCTTGCCAAACCGGTCGAGTACGGCAAACTGATCGGGCTTATAGAGGCACTTCTGGGCGTGAAAGAAATGCCCCAGCAAGATAATATCGCGGCAATGGGGGATAATCTCGACCACTGGCGCACAGATAACCAGTCAAAAAAATTGAAAAAATAAACGTAAAGGACCGGAGCAAGATAAAACTATGGTAACAAAACTAACGGATTTAAGAGTGTTATTGGTGGATGACCAAATGGAATCGCGCTCGTTATTACGCAATATGCTGGCGGAATTGGGGGTGTCTCAGGTTTTTGATGCACCCGATGGGAAAGAGGCGCTCTCGTTCTTGGACAATGCTTTTGATTTTATCGACATGATTATATGCGATTGGAACATGCCGCATATGAGCGGTGTTGAGTTATTACGGCAGTTGCGTACGGTTGATGCGGAAACGCCGTTTCTCATGGTAACAGGGCGCGGCGATCTGGATTCTGTAACCGAGGCCAAAACAAGCGGTGCCAATGGTTATATCCTTAAACCATTTTCTGCATCCCAGCTCGAAGCAAAGCTGCGGATTTTGCTCAAACGCATGGCCGCCTGATTATTCTAAAAACACGCTATTGTTAAATCCCTCTTTTGAGACGGGCGCGGATGCGCTACCTTATTGGTATGGAAATGCGGCGTTACGATCTTTGTATAATTGGCGGTGGAATAAACGGGGCAGGGGTGGCACGTGATGCCGCCATGCGCGGCCTGTCTGTTTTATTACTGGAGCAGGGCGATCTTGCCAGCGCAACGTCTTCGGCTAGTACCAAGCTCGTGCATGGCGGGCTACGTTATCTGGAATTTTATGAGTTTGCGCTGGTCCGAGAGTCGCTTAAAGAGCGTGAACGCCTGCTCAAAATAGCGCCGCATATTATCTGGCCACTGGATTTTGTGCTGCCCCATCATGCGGGCGTACGGCCTTTATGGATGATCCGTGCGGGGCTGTTTCTTTATGATATTCTGGGCGGGCGTAAAACTCTTAAATCGTCCCAATATTTACGCCTGTCTCGCCATGAATACGGCGCGCCGTTGAAAAACGAATTCAAGAGCGGTTTTTCTTACGCTGATTGCTGGGTGCAGGATGCGCGATTGGTTGTATTAAACGCAATGGATGCGCGGGCGCGCGGCGCTGACATTCTGACCCGCCATACAGTAACCGCGCTGGAAAATGCGGCAGATCACTGGAAAGTTACCTATCAGGGGAACGGGGATCAAACCACTATTCAGGCCGATATGGTTGTTAATGCTGCTGGGCCGTGGGTTCA
>CAXBAL010000363.1:0-1755 GCA_963973475.1 uncultured Micavibrio sp. | reverse complement strand
TAATCGCGCAGTAAACGCTGCGTTTCTTCGAAAAGTTTGGTATTTGGATCATCTTTTCCCTCCGGTTTCGGGCAAACGACAGTATTTTCACCCACAAAGCGCGCCAAATTGTCCACATGACCATCCGTGTGATCATTCAGCAAGCCATCGCCGAGCCAGCAGATACAATCCGCACCAAAGGCTTGTTTCAACGCACGCTCTGCCTCGGCTTCACCCCAAAGTGGATTGCGGTTGGGGTTCAGCATACATTGGCGCGTCGTCAGGATGGTGCCTTGCCCGTTATGATCAACCGCGCCGCCCTCCAGCACAAAATCATGATGGATAATCGACTTACCGGAGCGCTGGGCGACAAAATCGCCAATCTCGTCGTCACCATCATAAACATATTTCCCGCCCCAACCATTGACGCGGAACCGCAGCGCACCTTGCGGAGACCAGATCGGTCCGGTATCACGCAGCCATATGTCTCCGAATTTGGCTGGAATAATCTCGATAGCGGCGCAATCGCCCAGCATATCCTTGGCAGCTTGCCCTGCCTCTTCGCCGCTTACAAGTAGCTTCACAGGCTCGCCCTCCGCCATAAAGCGCAGCATCGCGGCAATCTCTTCGCGGGCGCGCGGCAGTAAATCATTCGGCCACAGCTCTGGATCAGATGGCCACGCGCACCAGAGCGCCTTATGCGGCGCCCATTCGGCGGGGATATAGGGTTTTTGCGGCTTAGCCATCTCTTATTCACTTCAAATCATTGATACGCTTGCATTCATAGCTTGAATTTCTGCAGGTTTCAAATATATATAAAGGGCATTTAAAAAGGGAGTAAAGCTTTATGAGAGTATTGATTATCGGCGCGGGCGCGGCAGGAAACGTAGTGGCCAAGAAATGCGCCATGAACAAGGACATTTTCACCGACATCCATCTGGCCAGCCGTACGCTTTCCAAATGCGAGGCGATCAAGGATTCTGTGAAGCAAAATTTCGGCGTAACCATTGCCACTTATGAGCTGGACGCCGATAAAGTGCCCGACACGGTCAAACTTTTAAAAGACGTACAGCCAGAGCTAGTCATCAATATGGCGCTGCCCTATCAGGATTTGACCATCATGGATGCGTGCATTGAGGCCGGATGCCATTACATGGACACCGCCAATTACGAGCCTATCGATGTCGCGAAATTTGAATATCATTGGCAGTGGGCGTATCAGGATAAATTTAAAGAAGCCGGATTAATGGCCATTCTTGGCTGCGGCTTTGACCCGGGGCAGACCAATATCTACTGCGCGTACGCCCAGAAAAACCTGTTCGATGAAATTCACGAGATTGACATTATTGATTGCAATGCGGGCGATCACGGCAAGGCCTTTGCCCCCAATTTCAATCCCGAGATCAACTTGCGCGAAGTCACGCAGCGCGGCAAATACTGGGAAAACGGCAAATGGATCGAGACCGAGCCACTAGAATTCCGCAAAATGATCGACTTCCCCGAAGTCGGCGAAAAGGCAGGATACCTGCTCTACCATGAAGAGCTGGAAAGCCTTGTGCAGAACATCAAAGGGCTCAAGCGTATCCGTTTCTGGATGACCTTTGGTGATGAATACATCAAACATATGGAAGTTTTGCAAAATATCGGCATGACGCGCATTGATCCGGTCGTGCATAACGGGGTCGAGATTGTGCCGATCCAGTTCCTCAAAACCCTGCTGCCCGAGCCCTCTTCGCTCGCCGAAGGGTATACAGGCAAAACCTCGATTGGTTGTGT
>CAXBAL010000362.1:0-1767 GCA_963973475.1 uncultured Micavibrio sp. | reverse complement strand
AGGTTCCGGGCCTTCGCGATGTCGCGCCGGAAGATCGCCCACCTGTAGCCATTGTTTTCTGGTCATTCCGCGTTATGGTCGGCATCGGTATGGCAATGATATTGACAGGAATATTTGCGGTTATTCTTTTCGCGCGCAAACGCCTGTTTGACTCCAAAGCGTTCCAGCTCTGGTGCATGGCGATGATGCCATCGGGCTTTATTGCCTTGCTAGCGGGATGGTTTGTGACCGAGGTCGGACGTCAACCTTACACGGCCTACGGGATTATCCGCACATCGGAATCGGTCTCGCCTGTGCTCGGGGAATATGTCGCGCTTTCCTTACTGACCTTCATTATTGTCTACACATTACTTTTCGGAGCGGCCACGTACTACATCATTAAATTGATCGGCAAGGGACCGAATGTGAACGATACATCCGAGAAATATTACAGCCATTCCATGGAAGCCGCCGCAACAAAGAAGGGAACCGAATAATATGTTTACCTTTGAACACATAGTTGATTTACCATTGATTTGGGGCGGTTTGATCGCCGTTGCAGTATTGCTATATGTCCTGCTCGATGGCTTTGATTTAGGCATCGGAATTTTGTTTCCTTTTGCACCCTCGGATAAATGCCGCGATAGGATGATGAATTCGGTTGCGCCGTTCTGGGACGGCAATGAGACATGGCTTGTGCTTGGCGGCGGCGGGCTGTTTGCCGCCTTTCCGCTGGCCTATGCGATTGTCATGCCTGCGCTTTATATTCCGATCATATTTATGCTGCTCTGCCTGATATTTCGCGGCGTGGCGTTTGAATTTCGCTTTAAGGCCGAAACCTCTCGCTATATCTGGGATCATGCATTTCATTTCGGCTCGCTCGGCACTGCCTTTGCACAAGGGATCATTCTGGGCGCGATCGTGCAAGGCATCGAAGTTGAAGGACGCAGCTTCGCGGGCGGCGCGTTTGACTGGCTAAGCGGCTTTTCGGTGATGTGCGGTCTTGGCGTTGTCGCTGGTTATATCCTGCTGGGCGCAACATGGCTCATCATGAAGACCGAGGACCAAACCCAAGCCTGGGCGCGTAAATCGGCGCAATATATCCTGATTTTCGTGGCCATCTTTATGGCAATCGTGAGCCTTTGGGTGCCTTTTTTAGAAAATGATTTGAATGAACGTTGGTTCAGTGTGCCGAATGTCTATTACCTCTCGGCGCTTCCGCTTATCACGGCGATTATATTTTTCCTTACGTGGTGGTCACTGCGCGATATCAAGAGCGAGGTGAAGCCATTTTTATTTTCGCAGACCCTATTTTTACTGGGGTATTTAGGATTGGCGATCAGCCTCTGGCCTTGGATTGTCCCCTATCAGATTACCCTTTGGGATGGCGCAGCAGCCGGAACCTCACAGTCTTTGCTGATTATCGGTGCCGGCATTATGCTGCCTATCATTTTGATCTATACCGGATTTTGTTATTACACATTCCGCGGGAAAACCAGCCATGAAAGCCATTACTAAGAGCATTGATGCGGCATTTGACCGTATGAATTTAGCGGGAAAGTCTCGGCAATGGGCGTGGTTTATCACGCTTTGGACGCTCAGCCTCGCATGCGTGCTGACGCTTGGCTATACGATCAAGTTTCTTATGGGGCTGATTTAAGCTTATCACTGTCAAACGTCTTACACCAAGGTACGGGCGCGCTCAAGGCACTGGGAATCCAACGGTTTTTCTATGTATTCACGCACACAGGCGTGGCGAAGCGCGCGGTCTTTATCAATGTCCAGATT
>CAXBAL010000361.1:0-1775 GCA_963973475.1 uncultured Micavibrio sp. | reverse complement strand
AAAACGAAAATGTCGTCAGGCGCTTAAATTTTATCATAATACTATTATATAGCAGCAAGTGTAGCCAAGGCAACACTTTTAAGATTGGGCTTTTAAAGTTGATTTGCGTCACATTTTGCACGTAAGGTTGAATTATGAACATTACGAATGAGCTTGCAGACCCTAAAAAACAGGCCTCTTGGTTTAAAAAAATTAGGGAAGAGCATCAAACCGAAACTGCTGAGGATTATGTCGAGTTGATCGCTGATCTGATCGAGGCAAATGGTGAAGCGCGCGTGGTTGATTTATCACAGCGCTTTGGCGTCTCACATGCCACCGTGAACAAAACTATCTCGCGACTTAAAAAAGAGGGGCTAGTGAACAGCCAGCCTTATCGCTCGCTATTTCTAACCGAAGAAGGCAAGGCCCTCGCGCAGGCTTGTAAAGAGCGCCATGAGCTTGTTGTACAGTTTTTGCTGGCTTTGGGCGTTAGTGAGAAAACCGCGCTAATGGATTCCGAAGGCATCGAGCATCATGTTAGCAAGGAAACGCTGGATGCTTTCCGTAAATTTATCAAAAAGACTCAAGGTTAAAAGGTTTGCCGGGCGTGCAGAAAAATATACTACCGGTAATATTATGCGGCGGGGAGGGGCGCAGACTGGAACCGTTATCCAGTGCGGATAAGCCCAAGCAATTCCACGCGCTCGCCCATGAGGATTTAACTCTTTTGCAGCAAACGATATTACGTGTCACTGACGATCCCCATTTCGCGCCGCCTGTCCTGTTTGGGAATTTGCGCCATGAAGAACATATAAACGAGCAACTGGGCGCTATAAAATGCCAACCCTCGGCAATCTTTCTTGAACCGATGATGCGCAATACCGCCGCCCCTGTTCTTTTAGCGGCTTTGCATGGACACGAGCAGGGTTTCCAGCACATTCTTGTTCTTCCCAGCGATCATTGCATACGAAATATTCAGGCATTTAGCCGTGATATAAGTATCGCCGCAAAAGGCGGTAATATGATTTCCTATTTCGGTATAGCGCCCGATCGCCCTTATAGTGGTTATGGCTATATTCAGGATACGGGCAAGGGTATCGTTTTTCATGAAAAGCCTGAAGTCGAAAAGGCAGCGGCGCTCATCATGGAGGGTGCGCTCTGGAATTCCGGTATTTTCCTTTTGCGTGTTCCCGACTTTTTGGAGGCGGCAGCCCGTATTATGCCGTATTTGCTCGGTGCTCTCTGCAGTGATGGCTTTGAGGCTTATTCGCGCATCCCGGCCATTTCCTTCGATAAAGCTTTTTGTGAGCACTTATCTTTAGGGCATTTATACAGGGCCAGTTTTGACTGGATGGATTTAGGCAGTTGGGACGCGCTGGGCGCTCTTAATAATAAAGAGAGCGCTGCATGATTCAAAAGAAAGCCTTCATCACCGGTGTGAACGGTCAGGACGGCGCCTATCTCGCCCGCTTGCTGCTGGAGCGCGGTTATGAAGTGCACGGCATGGTGCGCCGCGCCTCTTTGGAGCGAAACGAGCGTATAGAAGATATTCTGAGTCAAGTTCATATCCACTACGGTGATATGACAGATGGCACGAATCTGATCCGCTTGGTCAAAGACATCCAGCCGCAGGAAATCTATAACCTTGCCGCGCAAAGTCATGTGCAGGTGAGCTTTGATACGCCCGAATATACCGCCAATGCCGATGCGCTGGGTACGCTACGTTTGCTAGAAGCCATCCGTATTTTGGGGCTGGAGAAAACCTGCCGCTTTTATCAGGCCTCTAGCTCGGAGTT
>CAXBAL010000360.1:0-1782 GCA_963973475.1 uncultured Micavibrio sp. | reverse complement strand
CCCGCTACTCAGAGAGCGCCACGTTTATAAACCGTTCCTGTACCCTTGGTGTTACGAGGCATGGCTAACGCAGCAGCGCATCCACTGGATCCCCGAAGAAGTGCCGCTGGCCGAAGACGTACGTGACTGGAAAAAGAATATCACGCCTGCCGAAAAGAATCTGGTGACACAGATTTTCCGTTTCTTCACACAATCCGATGTGGAAGTGAATAACTGCTACATGAAGCATTATTCTCAGGTCTTCGGCCCGGTCGAAGTGCAGATGATGCTGGCCGCGTTCTCAAACATCGAAACCGTGCATATCGCCGCTTATTCGCATTTGCTGGATACAATCGGCATGCCGGAGACCGAATATGAAGCCTTCTTCAAGTATAAAGAAATGAAGGACAAATTCGATTACATGCAAAATGCGTCCATGAGCTCACGCCGTGATATCGCCAAAACCATGGCCATGTTCGGCGCGTTCACCGAAGGTTTGCAGCTTTTTGCCTCTTTCGCGATTTTGATGAACTTCCCGCGCTTCAATAAAATGAAGGGTATGGGGCAGATCGTGACATGGTCGGTGCGTGATGAAACGCTGCACTGCCTGTCCATGATCAAATTGTTCAATGCGTTCATTCAGGAAAACAAAGACATCTGGGATGACGAGTTGAAACAGGAAATCACTGATAGCTGTACCACCATTATCGGCTTCGAAGACGCGTTCATTGATCTTTGTTTCGAGATGGGCCCGATCGAAGGCCTGACCCCGCAGGAAGTCAAAGATTACATCCGCTTCATCGGTGATCGCCGCTTGCAGCAGCTTAATCTGGAGCCGGTTTACGGGATTGATAAAAATCCGTTGCCGTGGATGGATGAAATGCTCAACGGTGCCGAGCACACGAATTTCTTCGAAAACCGTTCTACTGAATACTCCAAAGCCTCCACGCAAGGTGGCTGGGAGGATGTTTTCAACGAGGATATCTTCAAAGGCAATTACGGCAAGAAGATCGGCGCCATGACCGATATGAGCGAAGTGAAGAAAACAGGTACAGACAAGCCTTAAAGTTTTACTGCGTAAGCCCGATGCGGAAATGGCTCAAAACATACTCCGCGCACAAATAAAGAAGCCGCCGAATTTTCTGCTTTCGGCGGCTTTTTTACTATGTATTTTTAAACGAATTCGGCTCGACAGGTGTAAGGCTAGGCGCAATTCGTGCGCAGCGCTATTTTCATTTATGGTATCTTGAATTAATCAAAGAACCGCATTATTACATTTCAATCCATATGAAAGACCAGCCATGAAAAAAATAGTTATCACAGGCGGTGCAGGCTTTATCGGCTCTCACATTGTTGATCATTTCGCAGGGCTGTACCCCAAAGCGCATATAACTGTATTTGATAAAATGACCTATGCCGCCGATATTCACAATATAATGCATTTAATAGATACAAACCGTATCGAATTAATTATTGGCGATGTCTGTGATCTTCAAAAATGCTATGAGGTGCTCGATGGCTGCGACCTCCTCATCCATGCCGCCGCAGAGAGCCATGTCGATAACTCCTTCGGTAACTCGCTGGAATTCTCCCGCACCAATGTGCTCGGCACCCATGCTTTAATGGAGGCCGCTTTAAAAACCGGCGTGCACAAAATTATTCATGTCAGTACCGATGAAGTTTACGGCGAGGTCGTAAAGGGGCGTGTAGGCGAAGATGCGTATTTGATGCCCACAAACCCCTATTCTGCCAGCAAAGCCGCCGCCGATATGATTATCGAAGGATATAAGAAATCCTTTAACC
>CAXBAL010000359.1:0-1795 GCA_963973475.1 uncultured Micavibrio sp. | reverse complement strand
CAAGCAAGACAACAAAGTGCAGTTAATTATTGCCACTTTTTTTATCGCAATCCTGTAGACATGGCTGAAGCCGTCAGAACGGACAGAGGACGCACGCAGGCGGCTTTTGAAACAAAATACCCCTTTTCATACTACGTAGCCTAATAACATGCGCTGTGTCGGGCAGGAAAGTGAATTGTGATATTAAAAAGGGCAAGCACATCTATCTGATCAGCCGTGACCCTGACAATCCTGACAAGAAAATCTGGACGAATGAAAAACTTGTGCTGGAACAGATCAGGGGATGTTTTCAAATCCATCCAGATACCTCCAGCCTTATTAGCTGAAATTTGGGACAAATTGAAAAAGGCGCATAGAGGCGAACAGAAATACCATAGCACATCTATCAAATCCCTGAATAAGGAAAAAGGAACTAGTTACGAAACGTCTGTATAGCCTAAAGGAAAAATATCTGGATGAGTTTTACTAAGGATATGCATGACAGAATCCATAACCAGTTGATCGAGCGCAGGCAGGAAATTCATGAAATGCTGGAGCGCCATGACGCTGGTAATGAACAATTCAGAATCGCAGTCACAACGCTGGTTACGATTGTATCTAGGGCGGCTGAATTATTTGATCGTTCGCAAGCTGATGAAAAACGACAATTAATTGGATACCTGTTCGCGAACTTACAAATGGAAGGCGGAAAGCTACGGTATGCCTTGAAGGCACCGTTCAATCTGTTCGTTGATTTGGGCCATTGAAAAGAATGGCTCCTCGGGCCGGATTCGAACCAGCGACCAAGTGATTAACAGTCACCTGCTCTACCGCTGAGCTACCGAGGAACACTTCAGATGGATAAAATACAGATATGACTTTACTTGTCAATTTTAAATTATAAACTTATGCGCATTATGAGCAATTATTCACAAAAACAAGCAATAAGCTGGGACGATATCAAACGCGACAGCGCTTTATTGGCCGAAAAGCTGCGTACCGGATTCGAGTTGCCGGATAAAATTTTGGCCGTTACACGCGGCGGCTTGATTCCTTCTGCGCTTGTTTGCCGCGCGTTGGGTATCAAAAACATCGAAACCATTGGTTTGGAAAGTTATCATGGCAAGACACAGGGCGAGCTTATCTCCGTAATCAAGAACGCTGACCCGGCCTATCTTAAAGGCGCGCTTATTCTTGACGATTTGGTCGACACAGGGAAGACTTACGCCTATTTGCGGGAACATACATCAGATTGTATCTTTGCGACGCTCTACGCGAAGCCTAAGGGGGCTAAATATAGCGATTGTTTCGTGCGGGAGTTCGCGCAGGAAACATGGGTTGATTTTCCATGGGAAATGGACGATTCGGAGTAAGGGTGATTTGAAACCACATTTCAAATTGTACCGAGCAAGTGCGTGACCTTAAAAATATATTATTTTATAATCCAAATAATGCGTAAAGCAAAAAAGAGCGGCTCCGAAGGCCGCTCTTTTTTTATTCAAGAGTAGAGAACAGTCTTACGCTTTTTTCTTAAAGCGCGGAGAATTCCCATCCACAAACTTGCGGCTGCCGGGCTTGCTTACATTCGGCTTGTTCTTTGTTACACCGGCTGGAGCTGGCTTGGATGCGCCATTTCTGTGCGGCTTTTTGGCAAATGGCTTATCACCATTTTCCGCGCGCTTCACGAAAGGCTTGGATGGGCGGTCATTGCGTTTTTGCTCCCCCTGTTCGCCTTGCTTGCCCTTATAGGCAGGCTTGCCGGATTTGGCAGGGCCGTTACGATCGCCATTAAAGTCACGCTTTTCACCAGAGAATT
>CAXBAL010000358.1:0-1808 GCA_963973475.1 uncultured Micavibrio sp. | reverse complement strand
AGCCATTCGCTTACGCCAAACAATACACCCGCCGCGAAGGAATGAAAGAGAGTTTCGGGTGAGCACCTATATTGAAAACCTGAACCAGATTGCGGACAACTACGATCATTTTATCCTCGATATTTTCGGCGTCCTGCATGATGGCATCAGGCCGTTCCCCGATGCCGTGGCGACCTTGCGCGCGCTAAAAGACGCTGGCAAACAAACCTGCCTGCTCTCCAACTCCCCAAGGCTGGCAGACGGCGCGGCGGGGCAGATGGAAACCATGGGCATCACGCGCGATTTGTATGACAATATCCTGACTTCGGGCGAAGCCACGCATTATGCGCTGAAAGAGCGCCCCGATGAATTCCACCAATCCTGCGGCGATCAATGCTGGTTTATCGGCAATCACATCGTGGCCGAGGTGTTTACGGGGCTAGATATTGATTTGTTGGACACGCCAAAGGGCGCGAGCTTCATCCTGAACTCCATCCCCGGCACCGCCCCGCCCCAGCGCGCGGCCTTTATCGACAATCTAAAAACCGCGCTGGATAACGATCTCCCCATGATCTGCTCCAACCCCGATCTGGTCGTGCATATCGGTGATGATCTATACGAATGCGCAGGCACGTTTGCGAAAATCTACGAAGATATGGGCGGAAATGTTCTCTATCACGGCAAACCCTATGCGCCAGTGTACGAGCGCTGCCATGCCCTCCTCGACAACCCCGAAAAATCCCGCATCTGCGCCATCGGCGATTCCCTGCACACCGATATCGCCGGCGCAAACGACTTCGGCATCGACGGCATTTTAAATCTAGCCGGCATCCACCGCGAAGAACTCACCCCCGAAGCGCTGGAGAACCTAAACGACCAACCCCACCGCCCGAGCTATGTGGTGAATGGGTTTGTGTGGTAGACAAAATTTCTTAGATCACTGCTTCTGGTTTTCCCTCATCCGCGCATCATAGGATCTTTGCTTATCGCCTTGCGTGTCTATTTTGGCGTTTTGCTCCATGCGGGCGCGCCAGGATTCGCGTTTTTCTTCATCGCTGTAACTTGTAGCGCTTTCCATGTTGCGTTGGTAGGCCTCGCGCTTTTGTTCTTTGGTTGTTTGAGGCGCCTGATCCGGCTGGGACGCACAGGCACCTAAAAACGCCAACGCGCCTATTAATATCCATTTTTTCATCAATCCATTATCCTTAAAAGCCATGAGCCTACATTCATATAAAGCCACTATAACTTGATCGCGGCGAATAGATATCTATCTTTTTTTATTCAGACTTGGCGCGCGCTGCTCTTCGCGTTAAACTCGGCCTACCCGCGAAACAAAATTTGGATGAAAACACAATGCAGCTTATGAAATCAGCATCCCTTGCCCTGACCACGCTTTTATGTGCAGGCGCGCTCGCGCTCGCGCTCTCCCCCGCCACCGCGCAGGACGAAACCGCAGAGCAAAGCGCGGGCGTTACGCCGCAGCACGGCATTGCCATGCACGGCGCGGTCAAATACCCCGCCGATTTCGAGCATCTTGATTTTGTGAACCCTGACGCGCCCAAAGGCGGCACGTTAGAGCAACACGTGGTTGGCAGTTTTGATTCGCTCAATCCCTTTATCGTTAAAGGCAGCCCCGCCGCAGGGATGAGCTTTATGCGCTCCGGCCTTGTCTATGAGAGCCTGATGCAAAACGCATGGGATGAGCCGTTCTCGCTCTACGGCATTATCGCCGAGAGCATCGAGCTGCCCGAAGACCGCAGCTGGGTGGCCTTTACTCTTCGCCCCGAAGCCAAATGGCATGACGGCAAGCCGATCACGGCAGAAGATGT
>CAXBAL010000357.1:0-1812 GCA_963973475.1 uncultured Micavibrio sp. | reverse complement strand
GATGAAATGACCGTGCATCTTAGTCCGAAGTTCTTTCCTGCCGATATTAAGGCTGAAATGAAAGCCAAGTCCAAAAATTTACCTAATGTTTACACGGTCGGATGTTCGGCGCACGAATATATGAATGTGGCCAAAGGAAAGTCCGATAGTATTGTTTATTGCCGTTTGATGCCTTGGGACCATTTGGCGGGTAGTTTGATTGTCCAAGAAGCAGGCGGCGTGGTTTCTAAATGGGATAGTATCCCCTACAGGCCGCAAGATTTATATGACGGTCTCATCATTGCGCGCAGTCAGGATGGTTGGCAAAAAGTCTATGATAAGTTCTTTGCCGATATGGATATGGATGCCTATATGGAGGCGCGGCGGGATAAGCTGCGGAGGCAGGGAAAGATTTAACTGATTGTCTTAGGTGGCACTTTTACGTTCTTTTGCTTTTTGCATGCGCCATAGATGCATCATTGTATCCAGATTTGCGTCTTCTATACGTTGATTTTCTTTTTTAAGATCGTTCTCTATACCTTTGAAACGGCGTTCGAACTTATTGCTGGCATTTCTCAGCGCCTCTTCAGCATTGACCCCGTTCATGCGCGCCAGATTGACTATATTGAGAAGAATGTCACCCAGCTCATCAGAGATTTCATCCTGTTTGCCGCCCTCTAGCGCCTCTTTAAATTCTGCGAGTTCTTCATCAATTTTGACGTACACATCGTTCAGGCTGCGCCATTCAAAACCAACCTTGGCAGCTTTCTTTTGCAGCTTTTGCGCGCGGAGCAGGGCAGGCAGACCTAAGGTTACGCCATCCAGCTTGCTCTTATTTTGACCATCACCCTTATCTTTGTTTTCGGCAGCTTTGCGCTCGTCCCAGATTTTATTGACGGCTTCGGCATCGGCGGCATCGGTATCGCCAAACACATGCGGATGGCGCGCAATCATTTTGGCGGTGATATCATGAATTACATCATGCAGGTCGAACAGCCCGTCCTCGCTCGCCATTTGTGCGTGATAGACGGGCTGGAGTAGTAGATCGCCCAGTTCCTCACGTAGATCGGCCATATTGCCGCGGTCGATTGCATCAACGACCTCATATGCTTCTTCAATCGTATAGGGCGCAATGGATTTAAAATCCTGCTCCAGATCCCATGGGCAGCCGCCGTTCCGATTCCGGAGTGCGGCCATCATTGTGATTAAATCCTGTAAGTCATATCGTTTTTCTGTCATGCGTTCAGAGTACAAACTTTGACAAATGAACAAAAGCAGATTATACCCTTATCCAGCGTTAAACCGGTCGCGGACCTCTTACCCGGTATAAAAAACAAGGAGACATGATTTGAAAACGCTTTTGATATGTTCCGGCGGGCTGGATTCCATCACGCTGGCTTATAAAATTTCCAAAGAACAAACGCTATCGGGCTTGCTGTCGTTTGATTACGGGCAGCGTCATAAAAAAGAGCTTAGCTTTGCGAAATGCGCAGCAGATGACCTTGGTGTGGCACATTATATTTCCGATATCAGTGGTATCGGCAAGATGCTGAGCGGCTCTGCGCTGACCGATGATGTGGATGTGCCGGACGGGCATTACGCCGAGGAAACCATGCGGATTACAGTGGTGCCGAACCGCAATGCGATTATGCTCTCGATAGCTTACGGTATTGCGAGTGCCAAAAAACTGGATGCAGTCGCGGCGGCGTTTCATGGGGGCGATCATTTTATTTATCCCGATTGCCGCCCGGGCTTTGTTGATTCTTTCGCGCAGATGCAAAATCATGCTCTGGAAGGTATGTCGGATATTACGCTCTCTACACCCTTCGTGCA
>CAXBAL010000356.1:0-1823 GCA_963973475.1 uncultured Micavibrio sp. | reverse complement strand
CCTTCAGATTATTGATGGCATTGATATCGTAATGCTTTGCCAAAGCCTCAAGCTGTTTGGCATCGGGCTGGATTGTTACCGATTTTATTTCCGTGCCAGCTAAATGCGCTTGAATAATATGCGACCACGGCAATTCTTTTTTTGGTATATCAACGGGTAATGTCATGGGTTTATGCCTCCTTTGCGATCTTTTCAGGCGGGATGAAATTGACGGTGCCGCCCATAATGTCCGTTATAGGCTGTGATTGCAAATGCGTCATGTTTTGCCTCATATAGTTGCTCATGGCGTTCAATATACTTGTATCGCCCTCTTTAAATTGCACCTCGTGGTATAAATTCCTGTCCAGTGCGGCCTTTAATTCGGCTTCACCTATCTCAATCGCCTTTTCATAGGCATGCATACGGCCATTAAACGCCAGCATAAGTTTTTTGATACGTTTTGGAACGCCCATATCGCCCACACCAATCTCTCGGTATCCTTCATCGATATTGAAAAACACACTGTCAAAAAGAGCCTGCGAGAGCGCCCCTCCGCCCTGCTCGCCCTTCACACGGTGAATGATCAAGAATAAATGCACTAAAAGTAGATCATAACGTCCCTCGGTCGTGTCGGGCGCGGCTAGTTCTTCATAGAAATAGGGATTACGAGACGCTTCTTGCGCGTTCAAGAACAAGTCAAAGGATTCTTGTTCATAGGGTTTTTTCTTTTTAAACAGGCCAAACATTGATTTTTTTTCACCATAGAATATAAGCATAGATTAGAATAACAAACTGCATACAGCATTTCGTTTACGGAGATAACCATGACTCTAACCAAAAAGCAATTCCTGATGAGCGCCGCCCTTTGTGTTGTGCTGGGCGCTTGTAGCCCGACCGTCTCACAGCGCGGTAACCTGCTGGAAACCCAGCAATTAGAGCGAGTCGAGGCCGGAACACACTCCCGCTCGGATGTCCTGCGCTTGCTCGGCTCACCCACGACGGTTGCGCCGTTCAATGATGATATCTGGTATTACATCGGACAGGAAACCGAAAAGCGCGGTATCCTCGATCCTAAAGTCGTCAATGAACGTATTGTGGCTGTGGCCTTTACTGCAGATGGTATTGTAGAGAGCGTCAACGATGTCAACGCCGACCGTATCAATATCCCGATCGAGCGTGAATCCACGCCAACCCATGGGAATGAAACAGGCATGATGGAACAATTCCTTGGCAATCTGGGCAAATTCAACCCGCAGGAAGCACCGCAATAGACGCTGGCAAATTCAGGAATTTTATGAGACTATCATGATTGAGGGCGCATTATTTGCGCCTTTTTTCATGGCCTCCCCCCTCTCTCTCAAAATTGACGAACAAAGTGAATAGCCTTTATTAGGCATGTTAGATCAATAGCTTGCGGGCATAAAAAATGGGCCAGCAAAGGCCCATTTTCGTATTCGTGTAATATTCGGAGCGATTAAACGCCGATGAATTTCGCCATAACGGCCACCAGCAGGATCGCCACGATATTGGCAATCTTGATCAGCGGGTTCACAGCGGGGCCGGCAGTGTCCTTGTACGGGTCACCAACGGTATCACCGGTCACAGCAGCGTGGTGAGCGTCCGAGCCCTTGCCGCCGTGATTGCCTTCTTCAATATACTTCTTGGCATTATCCCAAGCACCGCCACCGGAGGTCATAGAGATCGCCACGAAGATACCCGTCACAATCGTACCCAGCAACATCGCGCCAAGACACTGGAAGGCTGGTTCGTAATCGCCGGCCACAAAAGCGACGAGGAAGAACACGGCAACCGGTGCTACGACTGGAAGGAGTGATGGCATAACC
>CAXBAL010000355.1:0-1828 GCA_963973475.1 uncultured Micavibrio sp. | reverse complement strand
TTTATATCGGCACGCCGCATCATTTCTACACGATCTATGCCGAGCGTCCGCGCAGCGAGATTGGCGAGGAGCGCAGCTTTTTGCAGGATTATAAACGCTTATGCATTCCCTTGCTAAACGGACAGGAGCAAAGCGCGTGGCCAGAGCGGTTTAACGCCGCCGAGATCGCGCGCATAAAGCGCAACACAGGGCCGAACAAATTCACCAGCCAGATGATGCTCAAACCCGTCAATGTGAAAGAGGGGCGCTTAAACCCAGATTTGCTGAAAATATACGCTGATGATCTGGATTACGCGAAGGAGCTGGGGACGCTTTTTATCGGGCAAAACAAGATCATTGGTGCCAGCGCGTGGTGGGATCCGGCCTTTGGCTCCGCGCAGGGCGACCATAGCGTGCTGGCGTGTTGTTTTGCCGATGGGCAGGGGAATTTATATCTGCATCATGTGGAATATATCAAGCTTCCCGAGGCCTTGGAAGGCGATGAGGCAAGCGCGCAGTGCCGCATTGTCGCGGGGCTGGCCAAGCGGTTTTATTTGCCTTCCATCACGGTGGAGACAAACGGGATCGGCAAATTCTTGCCCGCGATTTTGCGCAATGAACTGGCGCGGATGCACGTGCCGACGCGCGTGGTGGAATTTTCGAACCGCGCCGCCAAGGATTTGCGGATATTGGAAGCTTTCGATGCGCCGCTCGCCGCGGGGCGTCTCTATGGACATCAATCGCTGGCGGGCTGCCCGTTTCTGATGGAAATGCGCGAATGGCGTCCGGGGTCTTCCCGTGGCCACGATGACGGGCTGGACGCCGCGGCGGGCGCAATCTCGCAACAGCCTGTACGTCTTGAACGGCACTACGGCAAGGGCAGCTTCGGCTGGACGCGCGGCAAGGAGTCGCACAAAGCCAAGACGGATTTTAGCGTTTAACACAGACATATCTTCCCCAGCACCGCGTAGCGCGCTTGCGCGCCTGAGCGACTAAAAAAGAGCGCTACGCGGTGCTGAGGATGACGATATAAGGGAATATACACATGACACAATTTCTATCCCAAGATTTAGCGTGGTGGATCAGCGTGGTTGATTTGCCCGCCATGGCCGGCCTTTTTGCGCTCATCTGGCGGACGCGCCATGACAATGAAAAGGCGGTCTCGCATGTTCAGGCTTTACTTGATATGCGCTCGGACCAGCTCCGCGAGGCGTTGTTTGCGTTCAAGCTGGAGGTGGCCAAGACTTATGCCTCCCAGCGCGATTTGCGCGATCTCGAAAGCCGCATTGTCGAACATCTTTTGCGCATTGAATCCAAGCTGGATGTGACGGCGATGAAGGCCGAGGCCCTGAAGGCAAAATCGGAATAATCACAAAACTTTAACTGAAACCGCAACTTTAAGCACCGCGTAGCGGGCTTGCCCGCCTGAGCGCAAAAAAACGCGCTACGCGGGGTTTTTTATAAAAAGGAAAATAATCATGAAAAAACCAACTTTAATTCCCGTGGGCGGCACAGACATGCCCTCTGCCGACCGCGATATGCTTGCCTATTACCAAAAGCTTGAAATCGACACCCTTGCCCGGACCCTCTGGGGCGAGGCGCGCGGGGAGGGCGTGGAGGGCATGAAGGCCGTGGCCTGTGTTATTCTCAACCGCGTGAAGGTTGCGCAGGAGGCGGGCAAATACTGGTGGGGGAATAATATCATTCAGGTTTGCCAAAAGCCCTACCAGTTTTCGTGCTGGAACCGCTCTGATCCGAATTTTAAGAAATTGCAGGCTGTGGATGATACCGATCTGCATTACGCAACCGCGCTCCGCATTGCCCGTAGAGCGGTAATAGGCAGCCTTGA
>CAXBAL010000354.1:0-1831 GCA_963973475.1 uncultured Micavibrio sp. | reverse complement strand
GTCTTTCACAAGGGTTTGAAAAATATCACCATAGGCATCGGCATTCATAACCGCGCCGCCTTCGGCCTGATTGGTTACTGCCACAACTTGCTGGGGCACGACGGCCTGATCACCCGTCAGGATCATATTAACGGCCGCGCGCAAATCATTGTCGCTCGGGTCATAAGAATGATAAGTATTGCCGTAAGGGTCCTGATCAACATCCGCTGTAATACGGTCAAGCGCTCTTGCGCTGATAATTCCTACAATCGCATCAACATCTTCTGCGCCCAGACCTGATATAGGGAAAGTTCCGGCTTCAATATCATGCTCGATAGAACTGCGCAGCGCATTTTCCATTTCCGCAGGGGTCATCGAAATCCGCAATTGCCCGTCAGAGGGCAGGTTCTCGGGATCATAAATAATCCCGCCATTGCCATCTTCCAGAACCTGATTGATATAGTTAAATAAATTCTGACCTTCGGTGGTCATTTGAACATCTATAACGCCTGATGCGGTAGGATTAGCACCAGTATCTACACCTGCGCCCGGCTGTCCCGC
The DNA here is from genome assembly GCA_963973475.1 of uncultured Micavibrio sp. Taxonomy (GTDB): domain Bacteria; phylum Pseudomonadota; class Alphaproteobacteria; order Micavibrionales; family Micavibrionaceae; genus UBA2638. The sequence continues at coordinate 1,291 of CAXBAL010000354.1, read as the reverse complement.
ACCATCGGCATCCGGCCCTTGCATACCGATATGCGCCAGCAGCGCATTAATCAATATCATCAAATCACCATTCACCGCGGCGTTTCGAATTTGTTCGGCCAATTGCGGATCCGCCGCATTAAACTGGGGGCCTAGCGGTCTCGGGTCCCTTGCAATCTCCACCTCTAGACGCGGATCAATCGGTGCCGCAGCCCAGCTCTGAGCCTTTTCATGAATATTTTGTGCAAATGCCTCGGCGCTGTCGGCCTCGGCGGCCTCTAGCACATCATCCAGAATGCTCTCATCAACATTCTGCCTTAAAACCTCGCGTAAGCCAGCTTTGGCCGCGCCCACATCTGCCGTGCCCATGGTTGCCTGCGCGGCCTCATAAGATTGCTGAACGCGAGCCTGCCACGCTACATCACGGGTTTCCTCATGCAAAATATCAATAAATGACCGGATTTCGGGCGTCAATGCCATCTAGTTTCACACCTTTTCTCTACTCTATAAGCCCTTGTTTTTCTTAATGAAAAATCTTGTTTCAGGCTTTTATTTTATACCGCTTGTGCACATCATTATCAGTGCTTATTCTTTATTCTTGCCCCTATTATTCCACAAATCGGGCGAAAAAACAAATTTGACCGGATAAATTCCATGAAGCCCGCGCCCTTGCTCAGCATTATAACCATCACCCGCCAGAACCGCGATGGCCTTGCCGCTAGCGCTAATTCGCTGGCCGTGCAAACGCAAAGGGATTTCGAATGGATCGTGATAGATGGTGCGTCCACCGACGGCACCGCGGAACTACTCGACCAAGCTCCGCGCCAACCTGATTTTTTCCAAAGCCAGCGCGATCACGGTATTTATGACGCCATGAACAAAGGGATAGGATTGGCAAAAGGGGATTGGCTCTATTTTATGGGTAGTGATGATACCTTATTTGAAAATACCACTCTTGAAAAAGTAGCTTCCACAATATCCTTAAATAAAGCTGATTTAATTTACGGAAATGTTTATTCTACTCGCTTTAATGGAGTATATGACGGGGAATTTAATTGTTCCAAATTGGCTTTAAAAAATATTTGCCACCAAGCCATGTTTTTTAATAAAACAATTTTTAAAAAAATCGGAAAATTCAATTTAAAATACAAAGCACATGCAGATTGGGACCATAACATAAGGTGTTTTTATTCGTCCAAAATCAAAAAGAAATTTGTTGATATTACTATTGCAAACTATGCCGATGGGGGGTTTAGTTCCCAAAATTTTGATGAAATTTTCGCTAAAATTCGTCCCTATAAATGTTTGTACT
>CAXBAL010000353.1:0-1839 GCA_963973475.1 uncultured Micavibrio sp. | reverse complement strand
CTTGATGAATTTCGCAATGAATTGGCAAGACGTAATATTGAATTCGCGGCTGCGGGTATTCCATCCCGCTTTGAACTTAGCGAAAAATCTAGCGACAATCCGCGCAATTTTCCGATCGATAAAATACGAATTCGCCCGTTGGAGCGCATGGAGAAATATGCGCAGAAAAATGATATCCCTTATGTAGATTTAAGCTCTGCCCTTAAAAACAAAGATAATGTTTTTATAAACGGCGATTATTCACATCTGAATAAACAAGGTAATGCGTTGGCGGCTAAAGAAATATTCAAGAGTTTTAAAGAATAATATTTCCATCCTGATAAAGTGTTTCGGCATTGAGGCCGGTAACACCATCCAGCCGGGCTACGATTGTCGTGAAATCCTGACCATTGGCTGCGCCATCGGCATCTATACGTACAAAGCTGTTCGCCCCGCCTTCGGTGATAAGCACAAAGTCCCCGATCGCATCGCTAGCAGGATCAAAGCCATCAATTATCTCTGTAATGTCGAGAACATCACCGTCTGCCGCATTAAAATCACGGACCAGATCAAACTCAGTTGTGTCAGTAAATTTGAATGTGTCAGCGCCTGTACCACCCCTCAGAGAATCACGCCCAAGGCCACCGATAAAGATATCATCACCATCGAAACCATAAAGTGCATCGGCGGCATCTGTTCCCGTTAATGTATTATTACCTGTAACAGCCAGATTTCCATTATTGAACAGATCAAATACATCAAGACCGGTAAGACCATCCAGCCTTGCCACAATCAAAGAGAAATCATCACGGCCGCCATCAATATCAACCCGCAAAAAGCTATTATTCGAGCCTTCCGTAAAGCGGATAAAATCTGCAATATTGGATACGCCCGGATTAAACCCGGTGATCAATGCACTTAAATCTATTACATCGCCTTCCGCAGCATCAAAGTCGCGAATAACATCAAATTGGTTTCCGTCGGACGATCCAAATACAAAAGTATCTGCCCCGTTATCCCCAGTTAAGACATCACGGCCAGCATTTCCGAAAAGTATATCATCGCCAGCGCCGCCGTATAAGACATCGTCACCATCACCGCCATATATGACATCATCACCATCGCCGCCATACAAAGGATTGGAATCCATACTACCTATATTTGCAGGATCCATCCTTGCATCTATAATTTCAGCGCCAGTGACCAATAAATTATTATTATTAAATAGTTCAAAAACATTTAAATTGGTTACGCCGTCCAAACGGGCCACAATTAAGGAAAAGTCATCGCGCCCGCCATTGGCATCAATACGAACAACACTATCAATACCGTTATCTGTAATGCGTATATAATCAGCAATATTGGAGGAACCGGCAATGAAGCCCGTAATCATTTGTGTAAAATCAAGCTGATCACCTTCCGAAGCGTCAAAATCACGGATAATATTTAAATCGTTCGCGGTTAATCCGGCTTCAAAGATAAAACGGTCTGCACCGGCGCCGCCATAAATTGTATCGCGTCCGGATTTGCTATTAATAATATCATTACCACCTTCGGCAAAAATGACATCATTTCCATTTCCGGTCGTAATGACTTCACCGAAATTACCGCCGTTATATGTTTCGTCTTGATCACCAATTTGTGTGGTGATTTCGATTTGATTGATCGTGATATCAAAAACAACATCATTGAAATCGGCATCCCCAAGATTCTTCAAGTCTTCAAAACCGATGCGCAAGGTATCTGTATCATCAGCATTTGCCAATCCGGATACGGTATGTTGTGCCCCATCAGGGTTTATAGCCGTCGACGCGCCGCGCTCAGTAGAGTGATAGATATGCCCACCTATAACTGTTTCCA
>CAXBAL010000352.1:0-1839 GCA_963973475.1 uncultured Micavibrio sp. | reverse complement strand
GGGCCGAATCAGTCGAAATTGTCAGGTATTTTTCAGGAATAAACACATCACTCACGATTTTCGACATCACGCTTAGGCGGGTCGACAAGCGTAATAATTGTTCGGAGCAACTGTTATTCCGGCTGGAAAACTCCAATGCGATTAAATCTCTCAGAATACCTTCCGATAGTTTCTTTAGCGTATCAGGCATATTGTCCTCGCGCACAATGACAAAGTTGTCGCTGCAGGAAACAATCTTGGCCTTGTAGTAAGAGCCACTGGCCTGATGATCAATATAGGATATTTCGAATTCTTTCAGGCCATAACTTCTGCGCACGAGCTTGGAGAATTTTTCGATTCTGTCCGAGCTCAAATCAAAACTGTTTAATGCCAGCTTAGATACACTTTTGGCGATGGCCGATAATTTATCCGGGACAATCGTCTGGCAAAGGCGGAGCGTTGTATTATTGCTCAGCATCAGCGCTTTAATCTGAGTCGCCTTTTCCAACTGCGTAATAAACAGCAGGGGATTGGCGGCGATTTTTGCCGGAAGAGTTATGTTGAGGGTTTTACAGCCGCTTTCGGTTCTAAATACGCAGAGCGTATTTTTCTCGGGGCTATATCTGTAATTAAATGCTGCGCCCCATGCTTCAATCTGACCGCACGGGTGCACAATCTGGTGCCGTAAAGCTTCCATCCCATCCCTATTCTTTTTTATATTTTTGATTACACCAACCGTAGCATAATATATTCGAAAAATCAAACTTTAGATTTTGCTTATGAAGGGGAGGGTGCAAGGGTCAGCTTTGCGCTGTTTTTTGAGGTGCCAATAATGGCTGTATCCCCTATGGGAAGTGGGTAAAGATCGTTTTCGTGACCAAATGCCGCATTCATTATTACGGGTATGCTAAGGCCCTCTATATGCTCGGAGACAATATCTTCGAAAGAAAATCCGAATGGTTTTCCCGTTTCGGGACAATCGCCAAACTGACCAAATATGATGCCGGCAACACTTTCTAAAACCCCGCTCCTTCTTAGGTGGAGTAGCATTCTATCGATACGGCTAAGCTCTTCGTTGCAATCTTCCAAAAACAGGATGCTATCTTTGCAATAATTTCGAGGTAGCGTGGATGGTAGATATTGAAAGAGACTCAAGTTGCCTCCCACAAGCGGTCCCACGGCTTTTCCCGGTCGCAAAATTAGTAGATTATCGTCTGGGTAAATTATGCGCGCGCCGGAAAGTAGCGCGAGATGCTCGCTTTTCTGCGGACATTTATACAGGCGGTTAAAGGTCGTACCGTGGATCGTTACAATGCCCGTATGCGCATAAACGGCATTAAGCAGAGCGGTCACATCGCTAAAGCCGACTAAAAGCTTGGGCGATCTTTGGAGCCGCTCGAAGTCTATCAAGTCAATCCAATGCAAAGCGCGATTGCCACCTCCCGCGGCCCAGACACAGCTCACATCAGGGCTATCCCATAGCTCATAAAAGGCCGCCAACTTTTGCGCATGAGTTCCCGCGGATTGATGTTCGCGTAAATAGGTCTGCGGATGAACACGCGCCTTATAGCCATGCTCTTCTATATAGCGCACTGATTGCTCGATATCGCTCTGCTCGACCCAGCTGGACGGGGCAAAGATGCCGATTGTATCGTTTTTCTTTAAGGGCGGCGCTTTCATGCCAATCACTTTATGCCGATTTCTTGATGGTTTCAAAGCATTCCAGCGCGGCCTTGCGTGATTCTTTTAGATCGGCAATCGGCTCCGGGTAGGTAGTGCCAAGCGTAACGCCTGCTTGACGCAGAACTTCCTCACCGGCCTCCCATGGATTGTGCAGGAATTTATCCGGCATATTTTTCA
>CAXBAL010000351.1:0-1856 GCA_963973475.1 uncultured Micavibrio sp. | reverse complement strand
TCATCATGCAGCAGGGTCGCGGTATGGATAAACTCCACGCAGGCCGCCAGCAAATGCGCGCGTTCCATATTTCCGTTATGAATTGCCGTGGAGGCCAGCGTCAAGAGCGGGCGCACGCGCTTTCCGCCCGCCGCGATCAAATATCCCGCCAGTTGATTGACCAGCGGCACATGCGAATCCATCCGCGCCAGAATAATCGCGTTAACTGAATTCATGTCATCTTGAAGGTGAGAGGATATCTCTTCGACCGGGTTTTTCATCGTGGAAGCATCCATAGCTGATAATATTGCGCTCCCACTTTAGGGAGGCAAAAACGACATTGCAATTGTTAAATTCAGGGCTGTATGTATAAGCTGAAAGAGTTTAGAGGGTTTTATTGATTGTAGTCACTCGCGGGGGGCTCCAGTATACTCTCTTCAGTTGGTAAGCCGGAGCGGTCAAATTTCTTCGGGTCGGTTATATCCAGACTGTTGGTCGGTGTACCGCTCGCCTTTTTACTTTGATAGCGCTCGAGAATGCTGGCAAAGCTGCCGGGACTGGATTTTGGCTTTTCGGTTTGTGAGGGCCGAATAGTATGCATGTTATCGCCGCCTGATTTATTGCTTGTGGGCTCTGTTTTCATGGGCTGGCGGGCTGCTTCCGCGCTTTGCTGCGCGCTTAGGGCTTTATAAAGTGCGAATACGCGATCCATCTCTTCTTTGGCGTCCTCATCCAGATCGCGCGCCGCTAAGCCGAGCGGATCATCGCTTTCGGTTTCCGCTACGGGATTTTTCGGCGTGACATAAAGTTTGGATTGAGAGCCTTGGTTATCCGGCGTTTGAATGATTTTCGGCTTGGAGGTGTAGCTCAAACTCTGGATTTGTGCTTGCGCCTGCCCGCCGGAATAGAGCAAAGTAGAGCCTGTTAATAATAGCAAAGCGGTCATTTTTATCATGAATCCTACAATAGCAGTAAGGAAAGCGGACACGCAAGACTTGCCTTCACTTTGGGACATGACACGTTCATTTGGTAAAGAGCACGATGCCGATTATTTTGAACACTGTCTTAATTTACAGGCTCAAGGCAAGCGCGAAGTACTGATTGTTAGTTCCGATGGCATTGATGCAGGTTACGGCATGTTGAACTGGATACCGAAATACGCATTGTTTAAAAAACTGGGCATTCCTGAAATTCAGGATTTGAATGTTGTGCCAGCCTTCAGGCAGCGCGGCCTCGCCTCGTATTTCATCAAGCATTGTGAAGATGTCGCCCGCCAAAAAGGGCATGAGGAAATGGGGATTGCTTTTGGACTGTATAGCTCTTATGGGCCTGCGCAACGTCTATATATTAAGCTGGGTTATATACCTGACGGGCAGGGTGTAACCTATGACCGCAAGCAAATTGCCCATGGTGATTTTAAGCCAGTGGATGATGATTTATGTTTGATGTTGATAAAAGCTCTTTAAGCGGGTTTTTGTATTTCGGCTATGATAATAAACAGGATGCCGGCAAGCGTTCATTATTGGATAAATTATCTCCAAGTATGAAGTTGAAGTGCTCTGAATATATTTGACATATAGGTATATTGTCTTTATGGTTTTTCTCAAATAATAAAAATCATGCAGGGTTGACATGTCAAAATTAAAACAGATATGCCGAAGTCTATTCAATCGAAATAATAGTGATGCAGGCCGATATAAAGCCATTGTCAGTGAAAAATTCAAGTTCACTGACATGGATTATAAAACCTGTGTATTTGCGCAAGACCAAAGTGATATCGTCAAGAATGTTAGTCGCCGGATGAAAAACAGCCGCGCTCATAAAATAGAGATATCAGATGTATTTTATCAAGCCTCTAGGGTGGGGTATTTTGAAGA
>CAXBAL010000350.1:0-1858 GCA_963973475.1 uncultured Micavibrio sp. | reverse complement strand
TTCCTATATTTTTGCCAAAGTTTTCAGGCTTGCGCGTTGGCAGCCAGTTTGTGATCGGAACAATCGCACTCCAAAGCGCCTTCTAAAGGCCCGGCCACGACATCAAATGTAAAGACGCGGCCGTCTGTATTCAGCTTAAACAGGCGCCCTGTCTTGATATCGAATTGCAGCCCCTCGACATTCAGCGTGCCATTGCGAATGGATTTTTCTATGATTGGATAATCAAACAGATTTTTAATGCTTTGAATTATAATGTGCTTTTCAATGGCAATCGTAATCGCTTCCTGATTGCCCTGATCGGCCTCCAAAATGGCATTTTGAAAAATACGTTCTGAGATCTTCTTCATCCACGGAATATCGCCACTGCAATACAGATTTTGCGAGAGCTTCTTGGCTGTGCCGCATTTTGTGTGGCCAAGGATCGAGATGGTTTTGATATGCATATCGGCAATGGCTAGCTGGAAATTCTCGTGCAGAATTTGTGCCTCGCTGCAATTCTCTTTGTATGGGGGAATAATGGGGCCACCGGTACGTAAATTCAGGACTTCGCCGGGATGAAAGCCAAACAGGGCATGCAGGCTCACACGCAAATCCATGCAGGATATAATTAAATGATCCGCACTGGCCGGGGACGGCTCGCCCAAAAGCTCGATACGGCCATCTCTGCCGTAAAGATTTGGTCTGCTTGCTTCAAATCGAGACGCGAGGGTCATGAATTATGCCTGACTGTTGTCAATACGTAATAAAACTGACTGAATTTGTCATATTTTATGCGCCTTGTCAAATTTATGACAAACCTAGCAGCAACCTGTGTGTTTAGAAGTATGAGAGTGTCCTGCGACGTCTATATTTTTCGAGGTCGGAAGATAGTCCCCGCTTTTATGATCATAGCGCAGGATAGCCCCTTCGCTCATATCAAAAATCAGCCGCTCTATGGTCACTCGGTTTTCTTCCACGGCTTTTTTAACCGCCGGATAGCCCAGTAAATTTTCGGCGCTAAGGTTCAGAACCTGACGTTCGGCCTCGCGGAGCAGGGTTTCTTCGTCACAGTGGTTTTGCTCTGTCTCGATAGGGCAGGCGATCTGGCGAGCTTTATCCATCGCATCGTGCATAACATCCATAAAGCCGCTTAGCTCTGTATCCTCGATATTATCGTGCAGCGCCTTGACCGCTCCGCAATGGGTATGCCCGACCAAAATCAAATTGGGAATTTTTAGATAGTGCAGTGCGTATTGCAGCGAGGCCGCGAGCGCCGTTCCGGGCTTATAAGGCCGCACAATCGCGCCGACCGCTTTAAAGCCGAAGAAAATCCCTGGATTGGCATCGAATATAATACCCGGATCGCTACGGGAATCGGCGCAGCTGATGATCATGTAATCGGGCTGCTGGCCGTATTCCACCAACTCGGGCATCAGCGCGCCTTTATCGCCATAGGCTTTGGGCAAAAAACGTTTCTCGAAACCTTCCAGTAACTTATCAGTCATGCTTAAACCTCCTACGCAGCTTTAGCGGCTTTGATATTCTCGACAAAACGGTCAAACAAATAATGGCTGTCCTGCGGGCCGGGGGAGGCCTCGGGGTGATATTGCACGGAAAAGATAGGCTTGTCCTTAACCTTGATGCCTTCATTGGAATCATCGAACAGGCTGATATGCGTTGCACTGACATTGGCAGGCAGGCTGGATTCCAGCACTTCGAAGCCGTGATTTTGCGAGGTAATCTCGACCTTGCCGGTCTCGATATCTTTCACCGGATGATTGGCGCCGCGGTGGCCCAAATGCATCTTGCGCGTCTTGGCGCCAAGCGCAAGGGATAACAATTGATGCCCAAGACAAATACCGAAGATAGGCATGTCCTT
>CAXBAL010000349.1:0-1875 GCA_963973475.1 uncultured Micavibrio sp. | reverse complement strand
ATCAATAAGGCTTGAGATTCATGTACCGCCGCCCCCATATCCATGGCGACAGGTTGATAGCGCCACGTTTTACGTGGCAAGCCTTGGATATACAGACCGTGACCGCCTTCATGCAGTGCCGATTTCATTGAATCCAGAAAATTGCTTTCATCGACATTGTAAATCACGAGGCGGGTATCATCGACCGTGCCGCCTTCAACGGGGTTATGGCCGGTCTCGTATAGCCCGCCGCGTTCAAAATCAAAGCCCAGTACCTCGAGCAGGGAGCGGTTGAGCCACATTTGCGCATCGGCCTCGAATTCCACGTCTTTATCAAACGGGATCGGCGGGGCGTCATGCGATTGCTTTTCGATGATCTCGGGCATTAGGGTTTTGAGCGTTTGTTCATGCGCATCGAAAAGGTTTTCAACGTCAAAGACTTTCATCTCCGGCATGTATTCCTGCATCAGCATTTCGTACTGGCTGTCTATATTATTGGCCTTACAGCGGGAATCGGCGATGCGGCGGTGCAAGTCGATCTGGGCTTGCAGGAATTTTTTGGCCTGATCCCAATCGCCCGATTTCATAATAGCGCGGTGATGACGGCGGCCTTCATAGGACAGTTTGGCCTTGCGCTCCATCAATTCCGGATCAACATGGCAATACATCAGATACATGGATTTCATCTCGCGCAGATTGGCGCTGTCCCATTCATCCCAGCTTCCAGGGTTGGCGTATTGGTGTTCTTGGGCTTGTTCCAGCAATTTATGCACTTGGCCGGAGATAAGGTCTTCGTGCATGCGGCGGTAGAGGAAGGAGATTTGGCCAAGGCGGCTTTTATAGGCGCCTTCCGGCATCGCGGTTAGGAAATCCCGCCCTAAAACCTCGATAATCGCGTTCATGCGGCCAATATCGCGGTAATCGGCTTTTAATTCGGTATAGGCATTACAATCATGTTTTTGATCCTGTTTAGGTACAGGGGCTTCGAATTCAATGGTCGATTTGGGCAGGATTTTCGGGAAATCGGGCCGCTGCGACAAACCAAGCATATCGGATATTTTTAAGAATAAACTCATAGCCATCAAGGATACGCGCATTAGCTGCGGCGGACAAGCTCCACAAATTTTTTATGCATTGGGGATGGAAATTTCATGGTCAGTTCGGGGTGGAAGGTCGAGGCCATGTAATTGGATTTATCGCCCTTGCCCTGTATCCAGACCGGGTCGCCGTTATAGCTGGCGAGCACATCGACATCTCCCGCCTCTTTGATAATGGGGGCGCGGATGAAGGAAACGGTATAGTTTTCTATATCGGTATGAACGCTTTCCAGCTGCGTACCGTAGCCGTTGCGCAAGACCGTGATCGGCAACAAGCCGAAAGATTTTTGCGTCTCGCTTTGGCCGTCCGCATGATCGCGGGACGAGAGATTGTCGTTCACCAACACTTTTTCGGCCATCAGGATTGTGCCCGCGCAAATGCCCCAGACGGGTTTTTTAGCGAAGTTTTCGGCCAATGAATCCCAAAGATTAAAGGTTTCGATCAGCCGTAGCATGGTCGTGCTTTCCCCGCCCGGCAAGATAAAGCCATCGACCTCGGCAAAACGCGCAGGGGTTTTAACCGACAGGAATTCGGCGCCGCAGGCCTCGATATGTGGGCGGTGAACTTCGACAGCGCCTTGCAGCGCGAAACATCCAATGCGGGGTGTGTGTTTAACCATATCTATGCAGATAGTCGATTATTGCGCATTAGACAAGGGGAATCGGTTATTAAAACGATCTGCCGATGAAGAATTTAAAGCTGTGATCGGGCGCGCTGTCCGATAGTCCGGCGCGGTAGCCTGTCTCGTATTTGAAGCTCTCGCCGAGTTTTCCTTTCAGCACGGGGCCGAAGGTGTGG
>CAXBAL010000348.1:0-1904 GCA_963973475.1 uncultured Micavibrio sp. | reverse complement strand
TCTGGGCAACATGGGCGGGGGCGGTCGGGCTAACTTCGCCGGAGGTATTGGCACTCGGCGCGGCCAGCGGAAACCCGCAGGCCTTAATCAATTGCCGCGCCACCTTATGCGCCGGCACGCGGATCGCCACCGTATCAAGCCCCGCCGTAACCAGATCGGAAATCTCGCAAGCCGCGCGCTTGGGCAAAATCATGGTCAGCGCACCCGGCCAGAAATTATGCGCTAATTTGCGCGCCTCCTCGCCCATCACCCCATATTCTTCGGCCTCTTCGGCGCTCAATACATGGGAAATCAGCGGATTAAAGCTCGGCCGCCCCTTGGCCTCGAATACCTTGGCGACAGCCGCACCGCTTAGCGCATTCGCGCCCAACCCGTAAACCGTCTCGGTCGGGAAAGCGACCAAACCACCTGATTTCAGGTGGTTCGCGGCCTCTTGAATAGAAAGATCATTTGCTGCCAATATGCGCGTACTCATAAAACCATAAAAGCCATGGTCGCCTTGCAAATGCAAGGAATATTGCTTTCGCGCCAAAAACATTGCATTTTTCATATAAATTATATATAAGACATAAGAAATAACAAATGGACAACCCATGCCCGAACAGGACAATCAAATTCCAGAACCAATTTCAAATGCGCGGTATGCACTAGAAAACTTACGCGCGGGGGCTGAAACAATCCCCACGACGCTTGAAAAGCGCATTTATGCCATGGCGATACGCCTTGATCAGACAGGTCAGAATATAAGCCCCGAAAATCTGCAATGGCACATCATGCAGGGTGAAGAGCACATCAAGAACATCGGACGCACAATCACGGATGCGGAGAAAAAGCAAAAGCTGACGCCCGCTCAACGCTATAAACAAATCATCGAAACCAAAACAGCCAAAGCGCCCGAACCGGACTTATCGCAGATTAAATGGACCTACGAACAAGCAAAAGTTTGCATAGAGAACAAGCGCTACAAAGAGCTAATTATCTGCAAATCCCTCATCAAAGGGCAGTGTTATGATATTATCGAGGCCCTTCACAATGAAGGGATCATAAAAACCGATACGGTTCCAAATTCTCTTTTGTTTGCCGCAATTGAAACAGATGATGTACCAACCCTGCGTTTTATACAAAAAACCAACGGCAATATTTTTAGTGAAAACGACATTAGTTATTCGCATGCGGCACAAGAAGGCAGTCTGGAATGCTTAAAATATCTTTTGGATCAAAGGGCCCCCACTAACAACGAAGACGGGACGCCATCTATTACCGATCTCTGCGCATGTGCCGCCTATTATAGCGACCATTTACACCTCTACACCTATCTAAATAATAATTACGACATAAGCGAAGATATGAATATCCATATCGGCTTACGAGCTCTCGAAAAAGGGCATCAGGATTTCGCTATAAACGCAATGGATTATCTTCAACGCGGGGATATCGGCAACCAGATGTTGATGGGCATATGCTCACAGCACGGGAATTTAGAACTGTTTAAAGCTATACAGGATCATTTCAACCTGCCCGCATTTACGGTATTTGATGAGGAAGAACAGAAATATCCGATGGAAACGTTCATTCCTTTCATCATTGGAAATGGGCATGTGGACATGGCGCGCCATGTCATGAAAGACGCGCCTGAATTATCCCTCAGCACTTGGGAGGGCGCTTTAACACTTGTCTCCCTTACAGGAAAAATTGATGGCATGCGTTATTTGGTGGAAGACCTTAATGTATTGGAAAAGCTAGACGCGTCTGAGGTGGAATATAATATTTACTGCGCCGGAAAGTTACAACACTGGGATGCAACAGCCTATCTGAGCACACAGTACCTCCAGCATTACCAAAAAACACCGAACGAACTAGATGCTGAAATACCGCCCCTTATCGAAAAATGGCAAAAACTCTTG
>CAXBAL010000347.1:0-1906 GCA_963973475.1 uncultured Micavibrio sp. | reverse complement strand
CGCACGTTTGACCCCGGGTACACAGCAAGGCATTGAAGTGTTTAATAAAGAGCACGCCGGGCAGGATGTTAATCCGGGCCCATAAATCAAGCGTCAACGTTTGCTCCCTTGCGTCTTCATTCACCATGTGATGATTTCCTTTGCTTCTTGAACAGTAGGCCATCCCAACGTATTCGGAATTCATTTTATATGTCCCTATCGTTCCTTTCTATATACATAAGGCTATAAAGAATTGCAGACTTGTACTCGCTGTTTATTTGCGGCTGCGCGCAGGGCAATATTGAGGGCAGAAAAACATTGAAATATGCGGAAAAAGTGATTAAACCAAACCTACTTTCTATAGAAATTCATAAGGAATGAACGATGAGCAAATGGGTCTATAACTTTGGTTCGAAAACGGATGGCGATGCGTCTATGCGCAATTTGCTGGGAGGTAAGGGCGCAAACCTTGCTGAAATGGCCTCGCTGGGACTTCCTGTGCCACCGGGATTTACGATCAATACCGACGTTTGTACCTATTATTACGAGCATGAAAAATCTTATCCGCCAGAACTAGAAGGCCAGGTTAATGACGCACTGGCCGCACTTGAGAGCCAGATGGGAAAAAAGTTCGGCGATAACGAAAATCCGCTCCTTGTCTCTGTCCGCTCAGGCGCGCGTGTCTCCATGCCCGGTATGATGGACACAGTTTTGAATTTGGGTCTGAATGATGAAACCGTTCAGGGCTTGGCCAAACAATCTAATGATGCGCGTTTCGCGTGGGATTCGTATCGCCGCTTTATCCAGATGTATGGCGATGTTGTTCTTGGCGTTGACCACCATGAATTTGAAGACGTTATCCAGTCGCACAAGCGCGACAATGATTACGCGCTGGACACCGATATCACGGCCGAAGGCTGGCAGGAAGTGGTTGCTGAGTATAAAGCGCTGGTCGAGCGCGAGATTGGCCGCCCGTTCCCGAGTGATCCGAAAGAGCAGCTTTGGGGCGCTATCGGTGCCGTATTCTGGTCATGGATGGTGCCGCGCGCTGTAACGTACCGTCGCATTCACGAGATTTCCGATAAATGGGGCACGGCTGTTAATGTGCAATCCATGGTGTTCGGTAACATGGGCGATGACTGCGCGACCGGCGTGGCCTTCACCCGCGACCCATCCACGGGTGAGAATTATTTCTACGGCGAATATCTTGTCAACGCGCAGGGCGAAGACGTTGTGGCCGGTATCCGCACCCCGCAATCGCTCACAAAATATGGCCGCGAAAAAGAAGGCAGCGACATGCCTTCCATGGAAGAGGTTATGCCGGAAGTCTTCGCGCAGCTTGATGAAGTACGCGCCAAGCTGGAAAGCCATTTCCGCGATATTCAGGATTTGGAATTCACGGTCGAGAGCGGGAAGCTCTTTATGCTGCAAACAAGAAATGGTAAGCGCACGGCCTCTGCCGCGCTCAAAATTGCTGTTGATTACGTTAAGGAAGGTCTGCTGAGCGAGGAAGAGGCGCTTTGCCGCGTTGACCCGCAGAGCCTTGACCAGCTTTTGCACCCCACACTTGACCCGAAAGCAGAGCGCAATGTGCTCACTAAAGGCTTGCCTGCGTCACCGGGCGCAGCATCAGGCAAGATAGTTTTTACCGCGGATGAGGCCGAGCGCCTGTCCAATGCGGGCGAGAAAGTCGTGCTCTGCCGTCAGGAAACCTCTCCGGAAGATATTCACGGTATGCATGCCGCTACAGGAATTTTGACCTCCCGCGGGGGGATGACCTCTCACGCTGCCGTTGTGGCGCGCGGTATGGGTAAGCCTTGTGTGGCCGGCGCTGGCGAGCTTCACATTGATGCCAAATCCAAGATGATCCGCATCGACGGTCATGAGCTGGGCGAGCAGGACACGATTACCATTGATGGCGCGACAG
>CAXBAL010000346.1:0-1966 GCA_963973475.1 uncultured Micavibrio sp. | reverse complement strand
CCTAAAGGCGAGAGCCCGATGACTCCGGAAGAAAAATTGCTGCGTGCGATTTTCGGTGAAAAAGCAGCCGATGTGAAAGATACATCCCTTCGCTTGCCCCCGGGCGCTGTTGGTACGGTTGTTGAGGTTCGCGTGTTTAACCGCCGCGGCGTAGATAAAGATGCCCGTGCCTTGTCTATCGAAGCGCAGGAAATCGAGCGTTTAGCGAAAGACCGTGATGATGAGCGTAAAATTCTTGAAGACGGCTTCTATGCCCGCCTTGAAGAATTGCTGGTTGGTCAAGCTGTTGCCTCTGCACCGAAAGATGCCAAGCTGAAAAAAGGCTCCAACATCACGAAGGCTGATCTGGACGCAGTTGAAAAACGCGGCCTATGGCGTCAAATTGCCGTTGAAGATGAATCTCAAATGGCCGATATCGAAGCGATGTCTAAATCATTTGATGAGGCCGTCGACAACATCAAGGAGCGTTTCGAAAACAAAGTCGAAAAACTCCAGCGCGGTGATGAACTTATGCCGGGCGTGATGAAGATGGTTAAAGTCTTCGTAGCGATCAAACGTAAGATGCAGCCCGGTGATAAAATGGCTGGACGTCATGGTAACAAAGGGGTTGTTTCCCGCATTATGGCACAAGAAGACATGCCATATCTTGAAGACGGTACTCCTGTTGAAATCGTGCTGAACCCGCTTGGTGTTCCATCTCGTATGAATGTGGGTCAGATTTTGGAAACCCATCTGGGTTGGGCTGCGGCATCTCTTGGCCGTCAGGTCGGCGAGATGATTGACGCCTTTGCCGATAGCAAGAACCCGAGCGCGGGTGAGCGTAAAGAGCTGGATGAAAAACTGAAAGTTATTTACGGCGAGCGCGAGCATAAGGAAAAAGTGACCAAGCTTGATGATACGCAAGTGATCGAAATGTGTAACAATCTGCGCGATGGTGTGCCGATGGCGACGCCGGTATTCGATGGTGCGGAAGAAGCCGACATTTCCCATTTGCTGGAAAAAGCCGGTCTTGACCGCTCCGGTCAGATGACCTTGATTGATGGCCGTACGGGTGAGCGTTTCCACCGCAAAGTGACAGTCGGGTATATGTATATGCTCAAACTGCATCACCTTGTCGATGACAAGATTCATGCTAGATCTATTGGTCCATACTCTCTTGTGACGCAACAACCGCTGGGTGGTAAAGCCCAGTTCGGTGGTCAGCGCTTCGGGGAAATGGAAGTGTGGGCGCTTCAGGCTTATGGCGCGGCTTACACCTTGCAGGAAATGCTGACAGTCAAGTCCGATGACGTGGCTGGACGTTCGAAAGTTTACGAAGCGATTGTACGCGGCGAAGACAATTTCGAGATCGGTATTCCTGAATCGTTCAACGTTCTGACAAAAGAACTGCGCGCGCTGGGTCTCAATGTAGATTTGAAAAATAGCGGGAATAACTAAGCCCCGCTATTTGGCACAAAAATTGGTACGACAGAATTAATCCTTTAAGGAGCACTTAAAATGAATGAACTAATGAATCTCTTTGGCCAACCAACCGGCCCGCAAAGCTTTGACAGCATTCGTATCTCGATTGCATCACCAGAGCAAATGCTGAGCTGGTCTTTCGGTGAGGTAAAAAAGCCTGAAACGATTAACTACCGTACTTTCAAGCCTGAAAAAGACGGCCTGTTCTGTGCCCGTATCTTCGGCCCGATCAAGGATTACGAATGTCTCTGCGGTAAGTATAAGCGCATGAAATATAAAGGCATTATCTGCGAGAAATGTGGCGTTGAAGTCACGTTAACCAAAGTGCGCCGCGAGCGCATGGGCCATATCGAACTTGCCTCTCCGGTTGCGCATATCTGGTTCTTGAAATCATTGCCATCCCGTATCGGTTTGATCATGGATATGACCCTAAAAGATCTGGAGCGCGTGCTGTATTTCGAAAGTTTCATCGTGGTCGAGCCGGGCATGACTCCGCTCAAACCTT
>CAXBAL010000345.1:0-1995 GCA_963973475.1 uncultured Micavibrio sp. | reverse complement strand
CGCCGCTTAATAGCGGATTGTATCAATTCTATTGAAATGAACGCCGCCTTGGGGGTATAAAGAGAAAAAAACGGCGTAACGATCATGAATTTAGAACGATTCAAGAAATTCAAAAAACCGGGGAAGAACATGTTCTGGGCGTGGATTGCGTATCAGACCGTGAAAGGCACGCTCACGACTTCCCTGATCTGGATACCCTTAATTTACGCCTATTTTCATCATACCTAAGTTCTACTGCCCCACGCTGCCGCTATAAAAATACCAACCCAGCCCGATAAAAAACAGGAAATTCCCGTACAGGCCGTGCTCGATCGTCACCATTGCCAGCGATTTGGTTTTCAAATACGTCATCGCAAATATAATCCCGCCCAGCAGGCTTAATGTCGGCGCAACAGGGTTCAGGTAAAGGCAATGCGCATAGGCGAAGGTAATCGCGCTGGCGGCCACCATTAAACGTCCCTCACCAAAAAACGGCTTATACCGTTCAAAGAAAAACGAACAGAAAACAAATTCCTGCGGCAGGGCGGAAATAACCGGATAGACAAAAAACAGCGTCAGCACAAACCAGCCGCGCTCCATCGCCATGGCCAGAACGCGCTCGGAATCATAGACATACAAAAACAGCGTCATTCCGATACAGGCCAGCACCCAACGCAGCAGAACGGGCCGCATGGCCTGCCACGTAACTGCCTTCCACTTCCAGATATCTTTTAGATGGTCATGGTATACAAGGCGCAAAATGATATACCCGTACAGCGTCGCCGACCAAAGAAAGGCAAACATAAACGGCGCGGATTCGGTATAGATAATATAGCCGGGGGTCAAAATACACAGGCACAAAAATTCAAAGGCCAGAAAATACTTGGTCAATAAAAAGCGTTGTAATTTTGCGTGCATGCGCTCTCCGGCTAACGAGTGAATTGCGAAATAACCGCTAAATCGGCTATATATATTGTGTTTCCAGTTTAACTATGTATATATATCGCAAACAAAAACCAGCGAATAAAAGAAAGTTTTGTATCCATGGCACAAGATCAAGGTTCCTCTAAGGTTATCAATATCAAAACAGGCTTGGCAGAAATGCTTAAGGGCGGCGTCATAATGGACGTGGTCACAGCAGAACAAGCCAAAGTTGCCGAGCAAGCCGGCGCAGTTGCTGTTATGGCTTTGGAGCGCGTACCATCGGATATCCGAAAAGCAGGGGGCGTGGCGCGCATGAGCCCGCCCGAGCTTATTGAAGAGATAATGAAGGTTTCCTCTATCCCCGTTATGGCCAAATGCCGCATCGGCCATTTCGCCGAAGCACAGCTTTTACAGCAAATGGGCGTAGATTACATTGATGAATCAGAAGTTTTGACCCCCGCCGATGAGGAATACCACATTAATAAGCATGACTTTAAAACTCCGTTTGTTTGTGGTGCTAAAAATCTGGGTGAAGCGCTGCGCCGTATTGGCGAAGGCGCCGCCCTTATGCGCACCAAAGGTGAGCCCGGCACAGGCAATATCGTCGAGGCCGTGCGCCATATGCGCATGATCAACGCACAAATCCGTAAGGTCGTGAATATGGACGAGGCCGAACTAATGACCGAAGCCCGTGATCTTGGCGCACCGTTCGAACTTTTGAAGATCGTGCGCGAACTAGGTAAGCTTCCTGTTCCAAATTTCGCCGCAGGGGGTATTGCTACACCTGCTGATGCCGCTTTGTGTATGCAGCTTGGTGCGGAAACCGTTTTCGTCGGGTCGGGCATTTTCAAATCCGACAATCCGGAAAAATTTGCCAAAGCAATCGTGAAAGCCACCGCCCATTACGATGATCCTGCCATGGTGCTGGAAGCCTCGAAAGAGCTGGGCGGCGTTGCGATGCGCGGCACAGAAATTTCTGAAATCGACGAACCCATGCTGATGGCCAATCGCGGCTGGTAAGGGATAAAATTGATGACCAAATTTGATGAAGCGCTCGAAGCCGCCCGCAAAACCGCGCGCAATTCCGAGGAA
>CAXBAL010000344.1:0-1999 GCA_963973475.1 uncultured Micavibrio sp. | reverse complement strand
AATCTGATCGGCCAGCGGCCCTTCATAAAAGATATTCGCGCCCGTAAAGGCCATGTCCTTCAACGTTTCTGCATAAGGTCGGTTTTTCAATAGCGTTCCCGCCTCAAGCGACTGCCCCGAACCATCAAAGAAATACTGATCGGTGGGTGTAAAGGCGCGCAAATCATTCGCATGCTGGACGATCATCGCCGCCAGACGCGGGGAGACCTCAAACCCCTCTTCGGCCAACTCTATCGCGGGGTTAAACAGCTCCATCCATGTGCGCACGCCATGCACCTGATGCAGATACGCCAGCAATTTCGGCACACCCGGCACGCCTACCGATTTTCCGCTCAGCTGCGCGGCCTTAAAATCCATCACCTTGCCGTCTTCGTAGAACAGGAAAGGTCCCGACAGCCCCGGCGCAGTTTCGCGGGCATCATAGCTCTTTAATTCCTTGGCTTTCGCATCGTAATACAAAACAAACGCCCCGCCGCCAAGGCCGGAACTTTGCGGCTCCACCAGCCCCAAAACGGCCTGCGCGGCTATGGCGGCATCGGCGGCACTACCGCCCCTCTGCAACATCTCATATCCGGCCTGCGTGGCCAACGGATTGGCTGTGACGATCATAAAATCGCTGCCCGTGGCCGTTTGTTCATAACTTACAGAAGGCCCCGCGCCTTCCGGATTGGCGCGCTCGTCCTGCGCCATTGCGGGGTGGGAAAATAATATAAAAACAGCAATCGCTTGTAATATTCGCGGAAAAATCATATAATAATAGCTTATCTGCACATTTTTTACTTGCAATCCCCGATAGGGATGGTACGAAGTGTGTGCTTTTTAATTTTGTGGCACAAGTCATTTTTTTGAAAAGCGATTTTAACATTGAGAGGAGTTGAGGCCCAGTGGTCACAGTAAACGTACGCGATAACAATGTGGATCAAGCCCTGAAGGCGCTGAAAAAGAAAATGCAGCGCGAGGGGATCTTCCGTGAAATGAAGCTTCGTAAAAATTACGAAAAACCTTCAGAGAAAAAAGCACGTGAGAAATCCGAAGCTATCCGCCGCGCACGTAAAATGGATCGTAAGCGTAGAGATCGCGATTAATTTTTACGGGGAAGCGCCCAAACGTTACTTTTAAGTTTTTAAAGCCGCATAGAATATCTCTTGCGGCTTTTCTCGTTTTCTTTTCTTGGTAAACTATATTAAAATATATATTTGATATTTAACGGATTTAGAATTTTAAAACATGTTCCTTTTAAAAAATCACCAGAAACACCGCACCGGCCTTAGCGTCCTATCCGCATTTATGCTGCTCACCCTTACGGGCATACAGGTGCAGGCTCAAAGCTGGACCGATTACAAAGATGAAGACGGTATTTTTTATGTCCTCATGCCCGATAACTATAAAGTGAACAAAAAAGTCTTCCGCATGAATGACAAGGAAGTCTATACCAGCACGGAATCAACGGCCACGATAGACAACACCGACTTTATAGACGTCGTTAAAAAATTCGCCATCCGGTATGATCAGACATTTGCCCGCACAATTGCCAATAATGATATCCCTGACCTGCTGGATAAAGATCTGGGCAAATATATAAAATATTATGAATCTATTGGCGGGGGCGTCCGCGACAAGGAACTCGGCAGTTTTAACAGCAGACCGGGCGGAGAGGTTATAATGGCTTACCGCACCGAAGACGGAAAACTGGCCAGCACCCGCATACGCATTGTCTACTCGGACACCACCAGACTGGAGCAAATTTACACCGGCCCTGAGGAATCCATGTTCGACCACCGCGCCAAAGATTTCTTCAATTCTTTAACTTTGAAAGATGGCCGCACCACTTATGAAGACGATATAACCCGGTTCTGGAGCGATGTTGTTTCCCCGTTCGAGCTTTTTAAAATCAGCGTCCCCAATGCGGCGCCGCCTTACGTGCCCGAAGATATTAAAATAAGCAAGAATGATAAAGTCGAAAGACTAAGCCTGCAGCTATTCGATCCTGTCTATGACA
>CAXBAL010000343.1:0-2001 GCA_963973475.1 uncultured Micavibrio sp. | reverse complement strand
ACCGCCACTTCCGCCATTAATTCACCCGTACAAAATCCAGCCAAAAAAGCCGCCCTAACAGCGGCTTTTTTTACAGCTTTTTCATACTTCATATGATACAATAACCTCTATAAAACAATGATTTAAGTACATAAAATCGTGATAAATTTGCAAAACTGGCCAAAATGACGTATTATGTGTTTAACAAATAAAAAAGTATAAAAACAATAATAGAGTAAAAACGGTAATATAGAGGGTATGAAACGATAAGTCCGCAAACGGACACCTCCCCTTAAAATATAAAGTGGAACGTTTCGTACCTTTACTAACAAGCGTAGTAAAGAGGAACGAAATATGGGTTTAGGATTATTATTCAGAGCAGCCGGTTCGGGTTTAGGAATGGCCACACGCCTTCCAGGTATGGCCGCCATAGGTGTCGGTGCACATTATGCCACAGGCGGACGCAGTACCGATGTTGCCCTTGAACAAGGCGGTAACCTTGCACGCAGTGCTTTCACTGGTGCCACCGGCATTGACACAGAAAACATCAACAATCTTATGGAAGATTTCTCCGAAGGCGATTGGAAAGCCATCATGGAAAATCCAATGCTAAGCGGCGCGGCCGGTTTGGCGGCTTTCGCTATGAGCACAGCTTTCGGTGGTCGCGGCATTATCAACTCGGTTATAACAGGCTTGCTTGTTGCCGGTGTTGCTTATGTTGCCCAAAAACATCTTATGCCGGCTTTGTTTGCCGATCAGGCAGAAAATCCCGAGACTCCAGCGCCGAGACTGACAGCTCCTGCTCCTGTGCCGGAAACCCCACAACCCTAGCAATTAACCACATATTAAGACTTTATCTATATACAGGTAACTAATAACCAAGAAAAAATACAAATAAGCATAACTAGAGTAACAGAAATAAGGGTGTGATATATGGCCGATACGCCGGAAACAGAAACAGGAAACACAGAATATCTTCGTGATTGGGCTTTAAATAGCCTGAGCGCGGACTTTTCCGTTTCTGATGAAGCCCTGCGTGCCGATGCCGCCCTTCTGGCCGCCGCCGAAGCTGATTACAACGCCATTCACGGTGTAAACGCATGGGCGCGTAAGGTGGCCGAAACCCGTCAGGACTTACAAGAAGACGCCGATAGCTTCTTCGATTTTTTCGGTAACGGCGATGAAGCGCTGGAAAACTTTGACCCGGCTCAGCTTCTGGTTGAATGGGTTCGCGAAGATTACCCGCGCGAACAGGCCCGCATCGAGGCCGAAGCCGCAACCTTGACAGAATTCCCACAAGACATTCAAGATTTGATGGCCACAGGCTCCAGCGAAGAGCTAATGGCCGCCGCCATGCATTATTCCGTATACGCCTCACGCGGCGCGATTGCATTGCAAAGCCTTGAAGACGGCCAAATGACCGCCGAAGGCGTTGCCCGTATCAATACCGATGTTGAAATGTACCAGAATTTCTCCGACCGCCTATGGCGTCAGGGCGTTACCCGCATGGACGCCAGCGAGAATATCAAACACCTTCTGAGCCAGAATAACACCGCTCATCTCGTTATGAGCGCCGAGCGCTTGGCCGAAGAAGACGGTACCCTCACTACCGATCAGGTTCGTGATCTTGGTGTTATGTCCGCCGTCTACTCCCGCCTTGAAGGCGCGGCGGCAAGTGGTTATGCCGAAAACCTGACCGACCGTATCGCCCAGCAGCTTATGCCGCCTGAAGGTGAGCGCACAGAATCACAAGAGGCCCTACTCGCACAAGTTCGCGAGATGGAAACATTCATCAGCACAATGCCTGATGACCCGGAAGAGTTAATCTCCGCCGCGCAAGATTACGACAGCCGTGCCCAGACAGCCGCATTTTATAACGAAACCGCTGCAGGTTTCGGCTATGACGGCTCTATCTTCACACAGGCCTCACGCCCGACCGAAGCCGATCTGGCACAAACCGAAAGCTTCCAGCAAGCCTCCCGTATCCTGTTCGAAAAAGAAACAGGCCAGACATGGGAAGAA
>CAXBAL010000342.1:0-2002 GCA_963973475.1 uncultured Micavibrio sp. | reverse complement strand
ATCTTATGACGCGGTGGAAGATAATGCCGTCATAGAAGCCTTCACGTGTCAGTTTTTTGATACGCTCGACATGTTTCGGGGCGACATCGGGTTTTAATTCCATCACGATTGTTCCGCCGCTGGAAACTTCCATCAGGATAGTGTTTTCAGGGTCGGCAGCCTTTGCTGCTGTTGTGGATGCTGCGCTCATGATTAGTATACTCCCGAGTGTGTAAATTAGTTTTTTCATCATAGATACCTCTATATTTCATATGGGTGATGACATTATAAGCAGAAATGTCGCCTAAATTGGTGCCATAGGCGAGGGGGCAATGCAAGGGCAATCGAAAAAGCCGTGCGTTTTATGCAAGGATTTCGCCGGCATTACCGGTAGCGCCGCGCGTGTTATTATGGGATTTTACCATGTCTTTCAGGCTTTGCAGGCAGGAGCAGCACTCGGGCTTGTTGCCGTCCGAACATGCGCCGTAGACATTGGATACGGTGGCGCGGCCATCTGTATTGGATAAATGTTCCTTGACCTTTTTGTCACTGAAAGGGTGGCAGAGGCATATATACATGGGCGCGTCCTTTATGCTGGGATAAAAACCTTATATTAAGAATCATTATCATCCGCAACTAGAAAATGCAAGTCATTCTCATTCCCATGTGCAATATCATCCACATTTTGTCACCAAACATGGTAAAATGAGCGAATACAGGTATAGTATGACAATAAAAATTACAGAGTTTTATAATATGTTGATTTCACCGCTACGCATTTTTTTCTATTTCCTGACGGTATCGGCATTGCTGATTCTCACAGGTTCTCCTGCGGCGGCGCAAGGCCAGGGGGCATCCGCGCCCGTTTCCGTATCAGGGACGCAATTGGCGGGAGTTCTGGATCAAGTGAAGGGGCAGCGCGCGGCGCTGTTTTTGTATACCTCTTGGTGTCCGTATTGCCGCCGCGCTTTGCCGGAAATTGCAAAAATTGCGCAAAGCCATCCGCAGCGCATTGTTGCAGTTTCGCTAGATAAAGACGACGATACTTTGATGCGCTATCTGAACAAAAGCTATGAAGCGCTTCCCTTTACCCCATACGTGTGGGACCGCAGCGATATTTTTGCGCGGCCTTTGGAGCGTTTCGGTATTAAGCCGGGGCGGGGGATACCCTTTACGGCTCTGGTGGATGAATATGGATACGTTCATAAGCAAGGCGTGCTGGATCCGTCCGAGGTCGCAACATATCTGGACGGCAGTGCTAGCCAATAAAAAAGCGGCCCCTTAACGGCCGCTTTTTAAAACATCATTACGTGCGATTAGGCTTCCGCGTCGATCGGGCTTTCGGAATTGATTTGCATGTAATTTTGTGTGCCCATGTCCTTAATCATCTGCAATTGTGTTTCCAGATAATCCACATGATGTTCTTCGTCCTTCAAGATGGTCAGGAACAAATCACGGCTGACGTAGTCGTGGACGCTATCGGCGTGGGCGATGGCCTTTTTGTAATGCGCAACACCGTCGATTTCGATTTTCAAATCGCATTCTAGAATTTCCTGTACGCTTTCACCGATATGCAACTTGCCGATATCCTGTAAATTCGGCAGGCCTTCAAGGAACAAAATGCGCTTGATAAGCTCATCGGCGTGTTTCATTTCCTCGATAGATTCATTGTATTCGTGCTTGGCAAGTTTGGTTACGCCCCAATCTTCCAGAATACGGGCATGTAGGAAATACTGGTTGATGGCGCCGAGTTCCTTTTTCAGCGCGTCATTTAAAAATTCTATAACTTTCTTATCGCCTTTCATGGGGCAGGTCCTTTTTGTTCGGGATTATTGTGTTCTGGGAGTTAAAATAGGCCTTTGAACCATGCTTGGCAACTGAAAAATGTAAATTTTTTCAATTGGTTAGGTGATAATAATTATCATTTGTAACTAGAGCTTGGAGTAAGTTAGATATCTTGCCCGGCCAGTAGGCGCGTTGTTTTGACATAGAGGGTTTTACGGCTCTCGATCGAGCCATCGGG
>CAXBAL010000341.1:0-2002 GCA_963973475.1 uncultured Micavibrio sp. | reverse complement strand
ACAATGATGGCGCGTGGGAGACTGCCGCCAGCATGGAAAATGATGCCTTACGCTATAAAGCCTATGCAGAGACCGCCGAAATTCAGGCCGAGGCAGGAAATTTTGAAGCCGCGATGAAAAGTATCGGCTTTATTGATGACGAGGCCTTCCGTAACAAGGCCTATAATATTGTCTCGAAACTGCTGGCCGATGGCGAGATGTTCGAGCAATCCTACAAAGCCGCGCTGGAAATCACCAATGATTATAAAAAGGCGCAGAGCATCCAGTATATGCTGGATCGCCAGAAAGTCGCTATGGACGCGCAAGCCCAAGAAAATGAGGCCGCTCCAAAATGATTAAGTTCGAACATGTAGGCCTCCGCTACGGCGTTGGTCCCGAAGTTCTCAGCGATGTGAATTTTATATTGGAGCCGGGAAGTTTTCACTTTCTTACCGGCCCGTCCGGCGCGGGTAAAACCTCACTGATGAATCTGATGTATCTGGGACGTAAGCCCACACGCGGGTTAATTACTATGTTTGACCAGAATATCAACGAGATGGAACGCGCGCGCCTTGCCAAAATCCGCCGCCGTATTGGCGTGGTGTTTCAGGAATTCCGCCTGCTACCGCATCTCTCGGCCTTTGACAATGTCGCCCTCCCCTTGCGTATTTTGGGACGTCCCGAGCGCGAGATTCGCAATAACGTCAACGAATTGCTGGAATGGGTCGGGCTAGGTGACTACATGAAAGCGCTCCCCTTGACGCTATCGGGCGGGCAGCAACAGCGCGTGGCAATTGCGCGCGCTGTGATCGGGCGGCCAAAGCTGCTGCTTGCCGATGAGCCGACGGGAAATCTGGATGACGAGATTGGCTTGCGTCTGATGAATCTCTTCGACCAGCTTCACCGCATGGGCACGACCATTGTTATCGCCACCCACTCCCAACATATGATGGACAAGTTCGAGCATCCGCGCATGGTGCTCGGCGATGGTACTTTAAAGATCGAAGCGCCGAAAAGCTGGATACAGAAAAAGATAAAGGGAGTGTTTTAATATGTCTTTCTTTATGCCGGGCGATAAGAAACTTGGCGTGGCCACGGGCAAGCGCCGTTATGATCTGCCCCTGAACAAGGGCGCGGGGACGGGCTTTTTAATCTTGCTGATTGCACTTATGACTTTTTTGGGCGTGATGGCACTGGCGGGCAGCTTTGCGCTCGGCTCGATGGCGCATCACTGGTCGTCGGGTTTAGAGAATAAAATGACCATCGAAATACCCGCCGATAATGGCGAAGGCGGCATTCGAGACCGCGCGCAGATAGAAGTGTTGAGCGATAAAATCAATGACGCCTTGAGTGCCAAAAACTATATCCGCACTGTGCATGTCCTCTCGCAGGAAGAAATTCACGATTTGATCGCCCCGTGGCTGGGTGAAGAAGCGGGCAATATGCCTGATATGCCCCTGCCCGGTTTGATCTCGGTGGATATGATTACGGTGAACCCGCGCCTTATGGAAGAAATGCAAACCGAGATTGGCGCCATCGCGCCGAATATAGTGCTGGATCGTCATGAAAGCTGGCTTGGGGATATTCTCCGCCTGACGGGGGCGTTGCAATTTGCGACCATTTTTATCACGCTGATGATCGGCGCAACGACAGTGATTGCTATAGCGGGCGCGGTAAAATCCCGTATTGCCATTCACCGCAAGGACGTGGAGCTTTTGCATTTGATGGGGGCGAGCGATCGCTATATATCGCGTCAATTCCAACGCCATGCGCTCATTCTCGCCCTGCAAGGGGCTGTGGCTGGGACGATTGGAGGCGCCCTTATACTGGTTGGTATATCCTTTTTCGCGGGCGATACCGCCAGCGCGCTGTTGCCAGAATTTACCCTGAATATGATCCATATATTTACGCTGATCTTGCTGCCCGCTTTTGCTTGCCTGATCGCGGCGCTTACAGCCAAATTTACAGTCTTGCGCGAACTCGCGCTTATGCCTTAGGCTCATCCCTATGAAAAGCATCCTTG
>CAXBAL010000340.1:0-2032 GCA_963973475.1 uncultured Micavibrio sp. | reverse complement strand
AGGCTGACAGGAGTGCTCAGGCCAAACAATATGGCATGAATTTCACCGCTCTGATTGGTCAAGACAAGCGAGGTTTTCGGTTTGGCTTCAAAGCCCGCATTGCTGATTTGTTTTTGTGTCGCCGCGCCGGCTGCATCCACATAGGCTTTCAAGCTTTTATCGCTTAACGCAATAACATCAACATGGGTTTTTCGCTTCTTATCAGTAAAGGGGAGTGGAGATTTAAAAGATATCGTCATAACTAGCCTGTTTTATTTGTGTCTGTGCCTGCCTCTATCATCACGAAACGGGAACACAATGAAAAGGGGGGATACCGAACTGTGTACAGGAAATTTGACAGCAATGCCCTTTATCAGGCTTTTGACTTGCTGCAAAATCATTGAAATAATATGAAAGAAATGTGGCGGAGACTGAGGGATTCGAACCCTCGATAGAGCTATAAACCCTATACACCCTTAGCAGGGGCGCGCCTTCAGCCACTCGGCCAAGTCTCCTCACCACAGAGAAAAACTTTTAAATCATTGCGCGTCCAATGTCTAGGCCAAGAAAACAATTTTTTATGTTCATGTTGTGCTAATTATGGAGGCCAGATACGTATCCATATCTTTAATATCTTGCAAATCTGCATAGTCGCCAATATGGCGCAATTGCCACGTATCTTCTTCATCGCGCTGTATCTGGCAGAATATAAAAAGATTTTGGCCAATACTGTCATCACTATTGATTGGTGAGGAAACCAGATTGTGATCTGTATACGCATCAGCAAGGCGAATCTCGGGATTGTCGATTTCATCAAAGCTCTGCCCCGAGCTGATTTTTACCGAAAAGATTATGGTATGAATAGTGCGGGGCAGGTCTTTTAGCTCAACAGATATTTCTTCATCATCGCCATCCCCGATACCTTCTTTATTATCTCCGCTATGATAAATATGCCCGCTTGCATCTGCCGCATGCTCGGGATTGGCGGATATAACATCAATGGGTTCATGAAGAGCGTTGAAGATGTGGCAGGAAAGATCAAGGTCATGATGGATGGCTTTACCCTGTACCAAAGCCTGCACTTTGCTCATCATATTAGGCATGTGCGCAGGGTTCCAGCTTAAGCCAACAACGATACGGTGCTTAGCGGTTTTTGTGACGTTCAGGGGTTTGGTCTGACCTTTGCCTAACGGCATAGCGTTGCGCTTTCTTTAATCAATGTAATTATCGTCTTTCAGGCTTTTATGTTCGCCCAGATCGTTTTTTAGTACCATCAGCAATCCCAAAACCACGACTATAATCGAAATGGTGATAATGGCTTTTACAAAAATATCCCAGCTCAACATCGGCACCCAAATCTGTGCGATTGTCATGACGGCGGCCAGAATAATCAGGCCAATAATTATAAGTAAGAGTGTTTTATGCATGGTTCCCCTGGGGTCAGTATACTTGGATTTATTAGTCTTTATGATTTTTCGCGCTTCATGATAACCAAAAACGCCTCGCGGTTGAAAAAAAGTAACATGCGGCGCGATTCACGTTCCATCGTGACAACGTCCCAACCTTGCTCGCCGTTCCGGTTTAAAAATTCGGAAAAACGCACGGGATCGACTTTTGATCCGGCCAAAAATAATGACCCAAGCAGATTTTCCCGGTAAATAGCGACTTTATATTCATATTTTTTCGTGTCCATGGCGCTAATTTAGTGCAAGCGCAGTATAAAGTCGAGGGAGGTGATACGTGTTAAGGCCATTAAGCCATTAGAAAATTTTATTTGCCGCGCCCCTTGCTCGTGGATAAAGTATCAACCTTAAAAGGGGGGCTATATGAGCAGCAACACCGAATATTCACTGGACCGTGCAACCTTGATTACAATTGTAGTCGCGGCATTGGGCTATTTTGTCGATATCTTTGATTTGTTGCTGTTCAGCATTGTCCGTATCGAGAGCCTGCAGGATTTGGGTTTGAGCGGCGATGAGCTTCTCAGCAAAGGCATCCTCCTCATTAATGTGCAAATGGCCGGATTGTTAATCGGCGGGATATTATGGGGGGT
>CAXBAL010000339.1:0-2050 GCA_963973475.1 uncultured Micavibrio sp. | reverse complement strand
CGGGGAGTCGGATTCTCCGATATCTGATACGGCGGACTTTGCCATGGGGTATTCTCCTTCAATTTCGGTTCTTCATTAAGATTTGAGTTTACTGTAGAGCCTCGCGCGCCAATCCCTGAGTCATTTTGAAAATAATAACGTGAATAGCGGGGATAAAACGGATAAGGCCCCTGAAAAGAAATATGACCACATATTGTGCTCATGGATCAATAATGCACTATATGTAGTGTTTTCACAATGGTAAATGCGATCCAATCTTATAAAAGACTGGGGAAAAGACGAAAGGTCATTGTTTTATCAGCGCTTTCATACGGATATGCGGGGCTTTATTAATAAATTTAAACCTATTTTTTCTGATTTTTCGCGGTGGCCTTGGATTTTTTCGAATCGCTTGGCTTGGCTTCACGCTGATCGGATAGCGTCTCGCCCGGTATTTCCTCCACCTCGATATGGGCAGGGGGGGCGTTGCCCTTTTTATCTTCGCCGAAATAGATGGTTTGATGCGGGAATGGAATTTCGATGTTGTGTTTATCGAATTTGTATTTCATACGGCGGTTATATTCGCGGCCGACTTCCCATTGTTTGATAGGCAGGGTTTTGATGCGTGCCTTGATGATGATGGCGCTGTCGGCGAATTGATCGACGCCTAAAATTTCGATGGGCTCCAGTATTAAGTCTTTGAAATGCTCTTCGCCGCGCATTTCTTCGTCGATCTCTTTTAGATATCCTATGACCTCGTCCGGGTCTTCGCGGTAGGCAACGCCGACATCCAGCAGATAGAAGCTGAAATCCTTGGTCAGGTTCGAGACCACGGATATCTCACTGAACGGAACGGTTATCACGGTGCCGTCCAGCGTGCGTAGTTGCACCTTGCGGATGGTAATGCGTTCGATAAAGCCCGTCTGGCCGCCAACGCCCGCAACATCGCCGACCTGAATGAGGTCTTCCATGATGATAATAAAACCGGTCAGGAAATCCTTCACCAATGTTTGCGCGCCAAAACCAACGGCAATACCGACCACGCCCGCACCGGCCAGTAGCGGCATAATATCCACGCCGATTTCGGATAACAGCACCAGTGTAAACATGATGGAAAAGACGAAAAACAGAACATTGCGCACGATAGGCAGCAAGGTCTGCATGCGCTTGGAATAGCGGCCTGTAACCTTTTGCATGGAAAATTCGATCAGGCCGTTAATGGCCTCCCACGCCGTGAGGGCAATCAGGGTGACCAGTAATATTGTGAACACATCGCTGATCAGGCCTATCAGGAACGCGCTTTGTAACAAGCCAAGCTCGGTCAAACCCCAGATAACGGCATTGAAATAGATAAAGATCAACGCAATCAGGAAATAGAAGAAATAGCGCACAAGGCGGTTATAAAGACGGATGCGCTCGGCATTGATATAATATCTTTCGGCAATCGGCAAAATGCGGTCGCGGAGCATGCGCGAGACTTTGAGCGCAATAAAACAGAATATCCAGAAAATAAAGAACGTGCCGAAGGTGGAAAGAGCTTTGCCGACATACGAGGCATTCAGCCCCTTTTCTTGTAAAAAATCATCAAAATTATTGGCCAGTTGCTCGGTCTGACCCTCCAGTCCCAATACTTCGGATAGCGGGGCGTTTTCTTTGGCTTGCTCTTCTTCCCCACCTGATTGGGTTTGCGCATCGCTCTCGACCAAAGTGTTCAGGTTCTCGATGAATTTCTCGCGCTCTTGCGGATCTTCGAGGGTGGAGATTAAATCCTGCAGGTTCTCGTTGGATACGCTCTCCCCGCTTTGCTCATCTTGGCTGGGTTCGCCAGCGCCCAGCAATTGCGCTTGCGCAGGATTAAGGGCGCCCAGAAGGCAAAAAGAGAATGCGAGGAAGAGTAGCGCGTGTTTCATGGTTTCCTTACAGGTTTATTATTGCACCCTATAAGTTCCACTAAACGCGGCCTATGTCAAAAAGTTCCTTCGACCGGCTTAAAATGACACGCTGGGAACATTGGCCGCGCCCGTATCAAATATAGACTCGACGCCGAACCACTCGCCCACGGCTTCGTAAA
>CAXBAL010000338.1:0-2051 GCA_963973475.1 uncultured Micavibrio sp. | reverse complement strand
TGCGTTGCTCGCCGTTAAAGGCACCACCAAAGACGAATTGAAATACATTCACAGCCATATTCACGCCCTTCCCCAATGCCGTAAGGCCATCAAGCGCATGAATTTATCCCCGCGCGTGCACGCCGACACCGCGGGCGCAGCGTCCGAAATTGCCGAGCGCAACAATAAAGAACATGGCGCGATTGCATCAAAACTGGCCGCCGAAATTTACGGCCTTGATATTCTGGAAGATAATATTCAGGACGCCGATCACAACACAACGCGTTTTCTTATCCTCTCGCCGGAGCCGGAAATACCAAATGCGGCAGATAAAGGCACCGTCATTACCAGCCTGATTTTCAGCGTGCGGAATATTCCCGCTGCCCTTTATAAGTGTATGGGGGGTTTTGCGACCAACGGGATCAACATGACCAAACTGGAATCCTACGTAAACCAAAACTTTCAGGCCGCGCAATTCTATTGCGATCTGGAAGGGCATCCGGAAGAGGAGCGCTTTAAACTGGCGCTTGAAGAGCTTGGTTTCTATGCCAAAGACGTAAAATTTGTCGGCTCTTACAAAGCCCACGAATCACGATTAAAAGAGAAAAAAGAATTTTCCTGAGCGGCCAAATCCCGCCCTTTAGTAAAATAATATGGCCGATTGCCTTGGCTTAGGCAAATCAGCATGCTAGGCTCTTCGCGGAATTATTGTAAACTATAGTCAAATGAACGATCAGGAGCACTTTTATGCCATCACACGCCGAACTCGCCTCAAAACTTCTTGCCGATGCCGCCGGATTTTTCCGCACGCTTGGCGAACAAAATGCCGAACTTAAGGATCAAATGGAAGAAAATGCAGGCGTATTCGATCAAATGTCCGGCCTGATTGTACAAGACCCGAATGGTGAAATGAACGGCACCAGCTATGCCGAGCTGTGTGGCCGCCTCCTGCAAGACGCCGCCGGTTTTTTCCGCACGCTGGCCGAACAGAACGAGCCATTAAAAGAGCAAATGTTAGAAAATGCCAATGTTTTCGATCAGATCGGATCATTGGTTGCACAAGATCCTAACGGCAATCTGGATTAAATCCTTAAATTATCCCGCGCCCATCCCTAAAAAATAAGCACCGGCGAAAGCGGCGGCGCTCAGCGCCATCCCTATGGCCAAAATGGTCATGGCCCCCATCTCGCGTTTCAGGTTTCCTTCGAATGTTTTTAAGGTCATATCAATAGTGCGGGCATTTTTCTCGTCAAAAAATTTCTTTTTGACTTCGACCTTTTGAAATTGCCGTGTGCTGTAATATTGTTCAGCCTCCGCCATGGCTTTTTCCATGTTATCGGTAATGCCCTTCATCTCCCACGGGCTTTTCGATTTGGCCTGCTTGGGGTCAAAATAAACATAGACCGAATACTCTATCGGCCCTGTTGTTGCGCCGGTTTGTGTTTGCATGCTTGCCATTACGTCCTCTTTAATCTCTCTAATCAATTTTATAAAATCTAAAAATAATCTCTGCTCTATACACGATAATACGTGTAAAAGTATAAAAAATAGTAAATTGGTTAACAAAACATTAACAGCGCCTATTATTTCCCATATATTATGAAGTTATCACCAGCTTCGTTTGTATTTATGTTTAAAAAAAGCTATGCTGGTTGGTGATTTTCATTACACGCGGCGATTTTCTTCGCTCACCCCTTTATTCATAACGCATCTATTCAGGTACCCCAATGTCACGTCCTACTGTTATCAAGCGCACGAAATCAAAACGCAAAAGCAAAGCGCCATCCCTGCCGTTTGTGCCCGAAGCGCTGCAAGCCTTTGTGGCAAGGCGTTTCGTGGATGTTACCGCCTTTGCCTTATTCTTTGCAGGCGCATTTGCCATCCTCTCGCTGGCCAGCTACGACCATACCGATCCGTCATGGAACAGCGCCGCCAGCAACGCGGACGCCGATTTAAACGCCGCCGCCCCCAATAACTGGATGGGCGAGCCGGGCGCATATCTTGCCGATTTATTTTTACAAACAATTGGCCTCAGCGCTTTTCTAATGGCTGCCGTGCTCTGCATTTGGGGC
>CAXBAL010000337.1:0-2098 GCA_963973475.1 uncultured Micavibrio sp. | reverse complement strand
GAGCAGATCGGGCTTTTCCAGCAGCAGCTTGCAAAGCGCCACGCGGCGGCGCTCCCCGCCTGAAAGATTGGTGATCGGTGAATCGGCGGGCGGACAACGCAACGCTTCCATTGCGATCTGGATGGTGCGGTCGAGTTCCCAGCCGTCATTGGCGTCCAAGAAATCCTGCAATTCTGCCATCTCGGTGGAGAGTGCATCGAAATCGGCGTCTGGGTCGGCCATTTCCATGCCGATGGCGTTGAAACGCTCCAGCTTGTCTTTGACCTCGCCGAGGCCTTCCATGACATTTTCCTGCACGGTTTTGCTGGCGTCCAGTTCGGGCTCTTGTTCCAGATAGCCAACGCGCGCGCCTTCGGCGGACCATGCCTCGCCTGTATATTCCTTATCGCGGCCTGCCATGATTTTCAGCAAGGTCGATTTACCCGCGCCGTTCGGGCCAAGCACACCGATTTTTGCCCCCGGGAAGAAGGACAGGGTTACGTTCTCAAGGATTTTCTTGTTGTCGTATGATTTCGACAACCCGTTCATCACATAAACATATTGATAAGACGCCATAGCTTTATTACTCCGATTTCTAAATTAGGAGCCATCTATAGCATAGATAGGGCAAAAAATAACAGAGGGAATTTAGCCTTTTTGCATCTAGTCGCGCTTGATATTTCGGCTTTATGGCGCATTTTAATAAGCGCACTTACAAGAAAGGCTAAAATCATGTCTATGATCCATTTGAAATCGGAAGAACGTGGCGCTATGAAGGCAAGCTGGCTGGATACGCGCTATAGCTTTTCATTTAATCGCTATTATAACCCCGATCGCATGGGATTTCGCTCGCTGCGGGTGATGAATGAGGACGTCATCAAGGGCGGCGGCGGCTTTGCCGAGCATCCGCATAATAATATGGAGATCATCACTATTGTTCTGAGCGGGGCGCTGGCGCATAAGGATTCGATGGGCACGGGTTCTGTCATTCGCGCGGGCGATGTGCAGAAAATGAGTGCTGGAGACGGCGTGACGCATTCCGAATTTAATGCATCCCAAGACGAGCCATGTCATCTGTTCCAGATATGGATTTTGCCCGATACGCAAGATATCGCGCCATCCTATGAACAAGTGAAAATTGATGAAGAGGCCGCGCAGAAGCGCTTTGCCCTTATCGGCGGCGAGAAATCCGATACCAGTGTAAGCATTCATCAGGATGCGCGCTTGTATTGGGGCACGCCGGAAGCAGGTGCCGTTTTCACCCATGCATTTGATGAAAATCGCTTTGGGTATTTGCATGTGGTGGATGGCAGTATTGAGGTGGACGGCCAGACATTACAATCCGGTGATGCGCTGGAGCTTGAAGGCGTGCGGGATTTGAAAATCACGGCGCAAAGCGATGCGACGCTGATGCTATTTGATCTGGGTTAGCCCGGAAATTCATCAATAATGAAAATTTCGTCATCGGCCAGTGCGCCTACTTTAGGCCATGCGGGCTTGAGCGCTTTGCCTATGGTCACGATCATGCCGATAACATGGTCTTCAGGCAGGTTGATTATGGCGGCCAGCTCATTCGCATCGAAACCGATCATCGGGCAGGAATCGTAATCGAAGGCCTTGGCGGCCAACATCAGGGTTTGCGAGGCAATGCCGACCGAGCGCATGGCTTCGTCGCGTTGTTTGTGTGGCTCGGCCTCGTAAAACGGGGTAATGTTCGGCACCAGCGCATCTTGCGCGGCCTTAGGCGCGCCTGCCCAATAACGCGCGGGGTCTTTGGCATGGGCTTTAATGTCAGCGCATAGGATAACGAGCAGGGAGGCTTCGGTGATTTGCGCTTGTCCCCATGCGGCCTTGCGGATTTGTTCGCGCTTTTGCTTGTCTTTGACAACCACGAAGCGCCAGTTCTGCATGTTGAACGAAGTCGGGGATTGGCGCGTCAGGTCAAAAAGCTCGCGCTCATGCTCCGGCGGGATCACGAAATCAGGGTCGTAATGTTTGACGGCGCGGCGCGCGCGGATGGCCTCATGCGTGTTCATGGTGCTTGATGTAGCGCGTCCATGGTTAAAGGTCAAGATTTAGGCGCTTTGTTGTAACGCGTCTTCGCGCTGGTGCTCGATCT
>CAXBAL010000336.1:0-2136 GCA_963973475.1 uncultured Micavibrio sp. | reverse complement strand
GTATGATAACCGCGCTGCGTCAGCGCCCGCTCTATTGTGCCGAAAATATTACAATGAGATTCTTTATGGCCGGGAAAACCATGGGACATCAGCACAAGAGTTTGGTCGAGCCGAGTGGTTGATAGCTCGCTCGGCGTGCCGTGCAGTGCTGTTATGGATTGATCGGGCCCTGCATCAATCTGGATTTTTTCCGCCATGCGCCTGTCTTTTGGTTATGCGAGTTGGAATTTTTTGCCTTGAAATACGTATAGACGCGCAGAAGACGCATCATAATATTAGATTTCAATTATACGCGCTGCAGTATTATGAGGGAAGACCTAATTTTTATAACGGATCATTCTCGGTTGTCAGAATGATAATATCCTCGGTTTTCCAAACTCCATCATCGCTTTGTTTCATTTTAAACATGGCCATAGCATCGTGGCCGTATTTATCCAGCAAGCGCACTTTGTGGAATTTCGAGCCCTCACGCACGGGGGAGAGAATTTCATAGGACACATGTTCATATAGAGGAGATTTCTGGCGGCGGATCATGCGCATAAAGCTCTGCGGATCTTCGAAATCGTCCTTGATCTCTTCGGCATTAAGCTCATAAGCAACGCGGTCATTGCGATTACGTATGGCCTCCAACTGCTCCTTTATCACCTGATCAACAGGGCTGAGCATGGAGGAGGCGCTGGCTTCGACAAATTTGACCTCAGGCATAGGCCCTTCCGCATAAGAAGGCGCGCTGATTAGAAAAATTCCGAAAACTGCTATAAAAAACGTGTTTCTTGTTATCATCTCTTGAAACTTGCTCCTCTATCCGCTTTAACAAACTATATAGTATTAAAATTAGAATTCTTAAGGATATTATAAGTGGCAGACTTTAAACTTCCCTTAATATTTACCACATGTGCAGCCATTTTGCTCGGATTTTCGGGCATTTTAATGGCACAACCCGCTGTGCAAGCCTCCCCGCCCGCACAAGTTGATGCGGCGGAGCTCCCCCCCATTGATCCCAAAGGGTTAATCGTGGTCGAGCTTTTTTCCTCGCAAGCCTGCCTGTTCTACCCCAAGGCCGATGCGTATTTGAATACGCTGGCCGCTAAAGACAATGTTATCGCGCTGGCCTGTCATGTAGATTATTTCGATATCAAGGAAGGGTCACTGGCGCAGGAATTTTGTACGCAGCGCCAAAGCCAGTATAGTCGCACCCTGCGATCCGGCCCCAAATACACCCCGCAAATGGTGATGAACGGTAAATATGACGCCATCGGCCATAAGAAGGAAAAAGTCGATGCCGCCATATTCAAAGCAGCCAGTGATGACATCCGCAAAATACAAATTACATCCATGGAAGACAATAAATTCAGCTTGATCATGCCCGCCGTGGAGACGGGGCAATATACAATATGGGTCGCCTTGACCAGCGCGCCGATCGAGCGCTCCATAATCATCGGCAGAAACAAAGGCCAGAGCGTTTTATACGAACATATCGTCAATGATTTGAAATCCCCCATGATCTGGAGCGGGGATGCGCGCAGCTTTAACCTCAGCGCCGATTTGGGGCCAAATAAGGAAAGCGTCGCCGTCTGGGCGCAAAATCAGATCACCGGCGAGATTGTGGCCGCGGGTCAGTATATGAAGCCCGGCGCCTAAAATGCTTTGCTAGTGCGCTTCTGCCCAGCTTGAACCTGAGCCGGCCTCGGCGGTGAGGGGGACATCGAAGCCTTTGGCGGATTCTTCCATGACTTTTTTAACGAGCGCGGATGTTTGCTCCAACTCGGCCTTCGGGACCTCGAAGATCAATTCGTCATGGACTTGCAGAAGCATTTTGGCGTTTAATCCAGCCTCCTCCAGCGCGTATTCCATTTTGCCCATAGCAATTTTCATGATATCGGCGGCGGTACCTTGCAGCGGGGCATTGATGGCTTGGCGCTCGGCAAATTGGCGGATAGAGCCGTTTTTATCGTTGATGCCCTTGATGATACATTTGCGGCCAAAAGCAGTGAAGACATAGCCGTTCGCGCGCGCCTCTTCCTTTTTGGCTTCCATGAAGGCTTCCAGTTCCGAGAAGCGGGAGAGGTAGCGTTTGATGAATTCGCCTGCAGTTTTGTTATCGGTACCGAGCTGTTTGGCCAGCCCAAACGCGCT
>CAXBAL010000335.1:0-2148 GCA_963973475.1 uncultured Micavibrio sp. | reverse complement strand
AAACGGTCAGGTCGTTGATACCCGCGTTGGCGGCATGCCGAAAGGCCAGCTCGCCGAATGGATTGCAGGCGCCGTTTAATTAAACGCTATTATTCAGATACTAAAAACTGCCCTTCAGATTGTAAGGGCAGTTTTCTTTATATGCAGATGTGAAAAAATTTAAGACTCGGTGGGAGTTGCTTCTTCAGAAGATGTAGAGGCAGGCGCGTATGTTGTAGTCGGCGCTACTATAGCAGACGCTAAAATCATGATCATCTGACAGCCTTCCAGCTTGGGCTGAAGCTCCACTTTTGAAAGCTCTTCCAATTCCTTTTTCATACGCTCCAATACGGCCATACCGATATCTTGGTGCGCCATTTCGCGGCCACGGAAACGCATGGTGACTTTCACTTTATCACCATTTTCAAGGAAACGGCGCGCATTCTTCATCTTGACCTGATAATCATGGTCTTCTATGCCGGGGCGAATTTTGACCTCTTTAACATCAATGGTCTTTTGCTTCTTACGGGCTTCGTTGGCTTTTTTCTGCTGTTCGTATTTGTACTTGCCGTAATCCAGAATTTTGCAAACCGGCGGATCGGCATTGGGGGAGACTTCAACTAAATCAAGACCGGCATCATAAGCCTTTTCAATCGCGGCTTTTGTCGGGAAAACACCGAGCATTTCACCCTCTTCGTCAATAAGGCGAACGCGTTCTACTGTAATATTTTCATTAATACGTGTGGGATCTTCCTCACGTCTTGGTGGTCTAAATGATTTGCTGATGGTCATCTCTCCTATGTCTTCATCATAATTCTACTAGATATACGGTGCTTTGCCGCGTGTTGCAAGAAAATCCCGCCTAATTCAAAATCATAATCATATAATTTAAATAGGCCGCAAAGCACCCCCATAATAATGTTGGTAGAGTATAAACGGCCGCCCTGCGGCAAGAGTTCCAAGCCTTAATAATAAAAAGAGCTAAAATTACATTCAAAGCTACAATCCAGTAAAAGCCGAGCGCAATTTCATGCGCGGCAAAAAACACGAAACTCCACCCCCAATTCAGCCCCATTTGCACCCAGAATAATACAAAGACAGCCGTGATACCGTGGCTCTTATAATGGCGCCAGACGCGCAATCCCGCGAGTGCCAAAAGCACATACAGCGTGCTCCAGACTATCGGAAAAGCAATATCGGGCGGGGTGAGCGGCGATTTATCCAGCGTATCATACCACCCCATATTATCACGCGTCACCAGCCCGATAGCATACGAAATGACCTGAAACGCCACGATCCAGAGCGCGGGCGTTAAATATTTACAGCTGAATTGCGTTGGTGCACTCATGGATTAATATGGCGGATGCGCATCTTTAGTTAAGGCAGCAATCGCCTCATCAAGGCTTTGCATATCCTGCGCCTGTGATCCCAAGCGGCGGATAGCAACCGTCTTTTCCTCGGCTTCTCGCACGCCAACCACAAACAAATTCGGCACCTTGGCGTGTGAATGCTCACGTACCTTGTAATTGATCTTCTCGTTGCGGATATCCAGCTCGGCGCGGATGCCCGCATCAACCAGCGTTTTATGAATGTCCTTGGCGTAGTCATCGGCCTTCTCGGTGATGGTCGCAATCACGACCTGCGTCGGCGCCAGCCAGAGCGGCAATTTTCCGGCATAGCTTTCGATCATCACCCCGATAAAGCGCTCCAGCGAGCCTAGAATCGCGCGGTGGAGCATAACAGGGCGGTGACGCTCGCCATCCTGTCCAACGAAAGACGCATCAAGGCGTTCGGGCAGATTAAAATCAAGCTGCAGCGTGCCGCATTGCCATGTCCGGCCAATCGCATCGCGCACTTGGTAGTCAATTTTCGGGCCGTAAAATGCGCCCTCGCCTTCATCTTCGCGGAATTCCAAACCGGTCTTGATCAATGCCTGGCGCAGGCCATCCTCGGCCTTATCCCAAAGCTCATCCGAGCCTACCCGCATTTCGGGGCGCAATGACAACGCCACAGCCACATCATCAAATCCAAGATCGCTATACACTTTTTTCAGCAAATCACAAAAACCTACGGCTTCATCGGTGATCTGGTCTTCACGGCAGAAAATATGGGCATCATCCTGCGTAAACTGGCGCACGCGCATTAAACCGTGCAGCGCGCCATGTGCCT
>CAXBAL010000334.1:0-2194 GCA_963973475.1 uncultured Micavibrio sp. | reverse complement strand
CTTATTAGGATTGCCTCTAAACAAGAAGAGCGTTCTTTTGAAGAAATAAGAAAAAGGGGCCTTACAGCCCCTTTTTTTAATGTCGGTCTTTTTTGTTCAGCTTGGGTCCGGTGCAGGGAGCAGCAGCCTGCGCGGTGATGCGTTGTCGATTATTCTTTGTGCGTTGTTATATTGCGCGCCAAGGCGTTTTGTGACGGTATTCCCGAAGGTTTTGCGCTCGCCTTCGAGTGAGCCACAGATTTTGAAATCCATGAGGTCGCGCTCGGCAATTTCCATGATGGCTTTGTGATCTTGCTCGCTATGCTTGACCTGATTAACCCAATGGGCAGCCTGTTTGTAGGCGTTATTCAAACCGGGGAGGTTGCTGTTGGCGTGTTTTATGGCCACGGCTTCGATTTCTGCAAGATGTTCATGCGCCAGACTGGCCTCGACATAGGCTGTACGTGCGCCTTCTAGCTCGAAATAGATTTCGGAGCCGACTTGGTTCAAGACATGCTCGTATACTTCAGGGTCGAAATCCGCATCTGATTCGAGAAGCGCGAAAAGTCTATTCGTGTCGGTATCAGGGCGTACATGTTTGCTGTAGAGATTGGCGATTTGTTCATGCGCGGCGCCTTGGCCGTTGCCTGTGAAAATGCCTAAATTGAAAGTGTCTGTGTTGCTTTGAGTCATTTTTACCTCTATCAAATTTTTTTTAAATTGCTGTTATTTTCATATTTTGTCTTCAAGATAGATCTCGAGGGTCTATACTATTGGGATCTATATTACGCGGATACACATCATTAGGATCAAAATCATAAGGATCTATATCGTCGGGGGCTATATTATCGGGGGCGACCTCCGCATCGTATAAATTTACATTGTGGTCGTGCATGTTATCAGCGCTTGCCGAAAGGAGCGTTTCCTCCGGGTCGGCTTTTGTAAGGAACACCGAGGGTAAGCTATTTTGCATTTCCAAACGGCGCAAGATAGTATGGGCAACAATGCGCTTGTCTCCTTCCAATGCAAGGCAGGCATTCTGGAAGTTGAGCTTATCTTTTTCGATGATATCCATTTGGGTTTTGAAGTAGTCTTTTTTCTTTTCCGCGCCTCTTTTCCAATTGGATACGTTGGCGTAGCTTTTTATGAAAGCGTTATTCAAGATGGTGGGTGAGGTGCTTATTTTGTTCTCTGTGTGGTATAATAACCCATCAAGATATTCATCGACGACGTATGCTTGAAGATAATCATGGCGGCTATCGCGGTATTGTTCATACACTTCGGCGCCGGTTTCAGAGATAAGATGTTTATATGTTTCCAGATCAAGAATTTGATCGGATTCCAAAGATTTGAGAACCTTATCCTGATCGGCGTCCAGACGCACATGTTTGCAATATAGATCGGCCAGCACTTCATGGGCGGCCTTTTGGCCTGTGCCTGTGAAGATTCCCATATTAAAGGTGTCTGTGTTGCCTTTAGCCATAATATTCCCTGTTAGGTTTGTTTTATTTTTTATGTAAACTGCCATTCTTTTGAAGTTTTGTCAAGTTTTTCAAGGCAAAGCTTTTGCTAGAGTGTCAGTTTTACTTTTTATGGTGTCATTGTGCCATATCGGCATATGGA
This sequence comes from uncultured Micavibrio sp., assembly GCA_963973475.1. Taxonomy (GTDB): domain Bacteria; phylum Pseudomonadota; class Alphaproteobacteria; order Micavibrionales; family Micavibrionaceae; genus UBA2638. Next base: position 592 of record CAXBAL010000334.1, on the reverse strand, counting down.
AGGCAAAGAAGAATGATTATTCCCAGAATTCCTCTTGATCGGGGACGCGGGAGAAGGCGATTTTGGTGCCGACATGTCCCGCCAGTGTTTTGGGCGGCACGCCGAGGGTGACGGTTTCCTTTTGGTATTTGGTGTGGAGGTGATCGAGCGCTTTGGCGAGGGCCTGCTGTTTTTCTGATTTTTCGCGAATCTCGGGCACGGGCTGGTCGAACAGATCGCCTGTGATCTCGCCGCGCTCGCGTAGGCCGGTGAGGGTGACCGAGACTTTTTTGAAGGTCGGGGAGGGGAGATTGTAGCTGCCCTCGAAATAGGCGCGCATATCATCCCAGAGCGTATCGAGATGGGCAAGGAAGGTGAACGGGTCATTGGCCGGATTGAGGCGGATATCGCCGTGCCATTTAAAGCGCTGGTCGTAGGTTGCGCCCTGTACGGTGGCGGAAAAGCCAAGCGTTCCGGCGAAGAGTTCCTGACGGCGCATGCGCTGCACGGCCTTGGTGAGGAGGCGCCGCGCCATTTGCCGCGCGGGTTCGGGGGCGCGCATGGCGGGATCAAGCACGCGGGAATGGCCGATGACCGAGCGGTTTGTTTCCTG
>CAXBAL010000333.1:0-2200 GCA_963973475.1 uncultured Micavibrio sp. | reverse complement strand
TCTTATTTTTTTCATACACTTGTTCTTGCACTTCGGCAAGCTTTAATGCCGCTTGAGCCATAAGCGTTCCTTTCCACAACACATCGTTTCGTATGATTAGCATTTGATTCGATTCGCGAGGGGAGCGCAAGCGCACGCATAATATATTCATCAAATCGTTGTGGATGAATTCGAGGTTTACTTTTATAAGAATATGAAGTCTTTGTTTATATTAAGTTTTTCTAATTTTTTGAATTGTTTGGGTTTGCAAATTCTATTTTAAAAACCAGAGATAAATTTAAGGCGGGACGCAAAATCATAAACCGTTTCCATTGGCGGCATCATAGTTTTCACGGTATATATCTGTTTGGATTAGAATAGGTTATGGCGCGGTGGCGGTAACGGCAACCCACTCACTGCCATTACAATATTGCATGAGGTTTTCATCATCGTTGTAGAACATATTGCCGGCTTCACCATACGGGGTGCTGCAGGTTCCGCCAATATTTGCTGATTTTTCACAAATAAAGCTTCTCAAGTTAGTGCAGCTTTCATCATTCCAGTCCCCGTTATGCGTGCCCCATCCCCGCATTTCCAAACAATCTTCGTTGCTGTCATTATTAGGGTTAACTGTGCCCCAGCTTTCATAGCGGTTGTTTACAGCACTGCCGGAAGTGTCGCCCATCCAGAATTGCTGACCTGCTTCTGCACCGCCCGTCCATACCCATGTGCCTTCCGCATCTGTATCTGTGCCGCCAATCCAGGTAATGGAAGTATTGGGCACGATCCAGCGGTCTTTTAACATATCCTGTTCGTCTTGAGATGTTATGGATGCCAAATAGGCATCATTTGTTTCGCAAGATGCTTTTGCATTGCTCCAGTTTAACGGGGTTGTTTCATTCCAATAATAGCAATGACCCGTTGAGGCGTCGTGATATTGATCATCGCCAAGGCCTGAACAATCAGCGGCGAGGCTTTTTCCGCCTTTATCAATATAAAGGCTGGCAATTTCTTTGCTACTTAAAGCACGGTTGTAGATACGGAGGTCGTCTAGGGTTCCATTTATTCCGTAAAAATTGGTATTCGCTTCTCTTGCTATCCATAAGGTGGAGTCTTCACCGCCAGTTGGCAAGGTGGCAAAGGTGTCTGAATCTACGAGCACCCCATTCACATAAAAATTCACAGTGCCAGATGAGGTATCACGTACAAAATTATAATAAGCCCATTCTCCGACGGGGGCCGCAGCAGGGTTTGTGGTGCTAACGCTAATATTGGCTCCGCCGCTATGTTCCCACTCAAAGAAAAGTCGCCCGGTATTTTGAATCCAGACTTGGTATAAGTGGTTTCTTTCTTCTTGTTCGCCGATAGCGGCGTAATCTAATATAGTTTCAACGCTGTCCGTACCATTTCTTTTGAGCCAGAAAGAAATGGTAATGTCGCCTAAAATTCTTAAAGCTGGGTTTGATGGGGCTGTAATAAAATCATCGCTGCCATCAAAAATCGTCGCATTACTTACGATACCTGTCTCGTTGCTGGCCGCGAAGTCCGTGCCGTTAAGTGTTCCAGTAATATTATTTGAAGAGCTATCCGCCGCCGTTGTGCCGTCTGTCTCATCCAATTTCCAATGTCCGGCGAGGGAGCTTGATTTATATAGTGCAGCCACTTCGTCCTCGCCCAGTGCGTGGTCATAGATGCGCACGTCATCAATGGAGCCTTGAAGGCCATTCGTTGTTGCGCTGGCACCTGCCGCGCCAATTCTGAAAGCATAAGAGCTGTCGGCAGGGGCTGTTACCGTCGCTGTATTTCTGAGAGCTCCATCAACATATAGGCTGAGAGTACCGCTGTCATAGGACGCGCAATAATGACGCCATACGTTTGTGCTTCCAACATTTACGGTTACAGATTGGCGTGCGCCAGGTTGGTTAACATAAAATGTTGCATGCGTGTTTTCCGGCTCAAAATTCAAATGCCATCCATATTGTTGAAAAGACGCGTTTCCAAGTAGTTCTTGCCAAGGATTTGCACTTCCGGCGCCTGTCCGAATGATCCAAGCGCATGAGGTGAATTCAGGTGGATCCAAGATTGCGCTGGCTGTGGTGGTTATGTAGTCGTTATTTCCATCCAGAATGGCCGCATTGCTTCCTCTTTTTGCCTGGGCGCTATATGCGCCGCCCGTCATTGTGCCGTTATTCGTGCCAACAACATCATTTGCGTTGGCACG
>CAXBAL010000332.1:0-2222 GCA_963973475.1 uncultured Micavibrio sp. | reverse complement strand
GCATCCCCCCTATTGGTATTAACAGGCCAGCAGATGCTCGGGCGGGAAAAAATATGGATGCCCAAAAAGGTACAGGAAAAGTCGTTCAAAACCGATACGCTGGCAAGTTTTCTGGATAAGGCCGTGCCGTGGGTCAAGCGCATTGAATATTTCTCCACCCGCCGCCTGACCTTTATAACGAGCGGGGGCATGCGAAATGTCATCGGCCTTTTCGGATTTATTATGGCGCTCTGTGTAGCCATTCCGCTTCCCTTTACGAATACAGTACCAAGCTTTGGTATCGCGCTGATGGCCTTTGGCGTGTTGATGCGCGATGGTCTCGCTGTGCTGGCGGGCATGGCGGTCGGTACGCTCTGGATTGTCGCCTTGACCTATTTTGTGATCGTCTTCGGTTTAGAGGGCATTGACCTTATGAAAGATATGATTAAATCGGTATTACCATGAAAAAAATAATGTGCAAGATTTGGGGTTTTCTGGCCTGTCCGGTTGCGGTCTTTACGCTGATAATTGCTATATCAGTTGCGGCGCTGGCCGCGGCTCTATTATCCGAAGTGCTGCTGGGGCTGGAGCCGTGTCGCCTTTGCATTCATCAACGCTGGGGGTTTACTGCCGCCGCGCTTTTCGCGGTCATCGGCCTTGCCACACGCAAACGCCTCAAAGTCGCTGCTACTATGGCGGCCTTAAGCGGCCTCTCCTTTTTGGCCACCAGTGCAATCGCCTTCTATCATACAGGCGTTGAACTGAAATGGTGGGAATCTGCCGTGGAAGGGTGCTCGGTTCCGACAGGCTTTAGCACACAAGACCCGAACTGGATGGAAAACCTGATGGCCACACCCAGCGCGCGCTGTGATGAAATTCCATGGCAAGACCCGCTGCTCGGCCTATCCATGGCCAATTACAACATCATCCTGTGCTTTGGTATGTTCGTGATTTGCTTGATCGGCGCGGTACGAATTTATAGAAAAACGTCCTAAACGTCTTCCAGCTCGGTATCCCAATACAGAAAGTCGTTCCAGCTCTCATGCAGGAAATTCGGCGGGAAGCTGCGCCCATGATGCTGTAACTCGTGAATGGAGGGCACTTCAGGCTCGCGGAAGGGATACATATCCACCTCATGGGGCATGTGATTGGCCTTTTTCGTATTACAAGGCTGGCACGCCGCCACAATATTCTCCCAGCTTGTACGCCCTCCTCTGGAGCGCGGAATGACATGGTCAAAGGTCAGTTCATGCGTTTTATGCAGCTTGGCGCAATACTGGCAACTCCACTTATCGCGCAAAAAGACATTAAAGCGCGTAAACGCGGGGCTGCGGTTCATCGGGATGTACTCTTTCAGTGCCAGCACGCTAGGCAATCTGATCTCCTGCGAAGGCGATGACACCGTGCGTTCATATTCCGAGATAACCGTGACGCTATCACGAAAAATGGCCTTAACTGCTTCTTGCCAAGGCCATAGGGATAAAGGAAAATAACTCAAAGGGCGAAAATCCGCATTTAAAATCAATGCGGGGCACCGCTCCAGCGGCCTCATACTTCGCATAGTGTCAATAGTTGCTCCGTCCATACGCAACGCTCCTTTCCTGTTTTCGCCATTGCAGCGAAAATTAAGATGGTGGAGACCCATAGAGGCGCGAAATGGCACGCTTTTAAGTGAATACGCTCTTAAAAATACTTCTAAAATACCTTCTCGCAAGATCTCGCGATTCACACCATTATTATAGCATAGTCCGTATAAAAAATGGTAATTCCAGAAATTTATCCACAGGCGCATGTGGGTAGTTTGAAAAATCCCCGCCCGCGTGGCGAGCAGGGATTACAGCTATATTATCGATACTAAAACGCGTACTGCCAGCCCACAGTGAAACTATAATCGCGCTCCATCTGCAAACCGTTGGTGTCCTGATACAGCGGCGCGGAAACCTCGAACGCAACGCGCTGGCCTTGCAGCACTTCACTTTGACCCATCAGGTTCACACCAAATCCGGCCTCCACTACTTCGCCGCCGAAATTATCAGGATCGGCCACAGGGTTCGGGCCCATGATAGAGGCATCAATGCCGTCAATCTCATCCTGCGTGGTTCCGGTCAGACGCAAAGACGTGCTGATCCAAGGCGCCCATTCATAGCTCCCCCAGCCGGTGACGCTGTGCTTATCGCCCCAGCTATAGCCTTGGCTGTTCTCGCTCTCAAGTGGGATTTGTGCGCTATACTGCGCGCCCCAAC
>CAXBAL010000331.1:0-2231 GCA_963973475.1 uncultured Micavibrio sp. | reverse complement strand
CAAACTGATTATACCTTACTGCTGACATATTTGCAAATCCTCTTCCTTATATAATGTTATATAAGTCTGACCTTTCCAATCAAATACGCCACATTGCCCTTCGATGAAAAATTCTCGTAATGCGTATGACCGGACAGCACAAGGCAGCTTTTGCCCGATTTATCAAGAATTTCCCGTAAGGCGGCTGCGTTGGAGCGGAAACTGTATTCTGGCTCGAAATCCCGTAAAACGATTTTTGTGAAGTACAAATCAAAATCGTCAATCGGAGTATGGGTCACCAATGTGATTTTGTTCGTTGGCGAATTTTCAAGTGCATCCCTGACAAAATCCAAAGTATCGGCGGAAAACGGATAAAGGATTTTTTCATCCTTACTGTGAAATTTATCATTCAAAAGAATCAGGCGTTGCCCGTCTTGCAGATCAACGATTTTATTGCCATACGCGACCCCGCTCAGTGCCGAGAGTTTATCCATATCACGGAAATAATCATATTCGTGATTGCCGGCAATGGCATAAAATGGCACAGAGCTTTGCCGTGCCGCGGCGCCGAATTCCTGTAGCAGTGATTCATAATGCGCGCGCGGCTTGTCCTTTGTCACCTGAATGGCATCCCCGCCAAATACAACGGCCTCGCAGCTCTTGGGAGCCGTATCTAGGCACTTTTTAACGAGGGGAAGGGATTTTTCGCAGTGGCGATAAGGCCGGCTCGGCGAACGCTCCGGCGCATGATGGGAATCGGTGAAGAAACGTATGCTCATACGGTATTGTTATGATTTTTGAAAAATTATGCCATAAAAATTTGTCCCGAAAGCGCAAAAGATTTGTCATCTGGGGATAAGCGCTTTACCTTAAGCCCCATGAAAAAAGTAGCAGAAAAAGATACAGACATGGCCGAAACAGACTCCGCTAAAGCCCCTTCCAATGAAGACGAGCTTTATCTTGTCGATGGCTCGGGCTTTATATTCCGTGCCTATTTCGCGATGGCCTATAACCGCCAGAAGACGATGACAAACCCGCAAGGCGTACCTGTAAATGCGGTTTACGGCTTTGTAAACATGCTGCTTAAGCTGCTTAATGATTACCACGCGCCTTATATGGCTGTGATTTTTGACGCCGCGCGCAAGAATTTTCGCAATGATATCTATGAAGAGTACAAAGCCAATCGCGACGAGCCGCCCGAAGATCTAGTGCCGCAATTTAAACTGGTTCGTGATGCGACAGAGGCCTTCGATATCCCCGCGCTCCAGCTTGAGGGCTATGAGGCTGACGATCTGATCGCCACCTATACCCGCCTAGCGCGCGAGCAGGGCAAAAAGGTCGTGATCGTATCTTCCGATAAAGACCTGATGCAGCTTGTGGGGGAGGGCGTACGCTTGCTTGACCCCATGAAAGGCAAATTCATGGAAGAAAAGGACGTGCTGGAGAAATTCGGCGTCACCCCCGATAAGGTCGTCGATGTGCAATCTTTGGCAGGCGACAGCGTGGATAACGTGCCGGGCGTGCCGGGCATCGGCGTGAAGACTGCCGCGCAGCTCATCAACGAATATGGCTCACTGGAGGAACTATTAGAACGCGCAGGCGAGGTGAAACAAAACAAACGCCGCGAGAGCCTGATTGAATTCCGCGCACAAGCCGAGATATCCAAACAGCTGGTCTCGCTGGATTATAACGTGCCGGTGCCGGTTGGCTTGGAGAGTTTTAAAACCCACGACCCCGAAAAATCAAAGCTGATGGAGTTTTTGCAGCTCCACGCTTTTAATTCCATTATAAGCCGCTTGGGCGGAGAGCTAGTGCCCGTGCCTTCGAATGATGAGGCAGGACAAGGCGAGGAAAAGCCGCCCGCCATCAAAGACAATGAATACGTCTTGATCAATGATGCCAAAGTCCTGCAAGAATGGATGGATGAGGCGCGCGAAGTCGGCACGCTGGCAATAGATACCGAAACAACAGGGCTGACCCCTGCTAAAGTCGATCTGGTAGGCATATCCATCGCCATCAGACCGGGGCGCGCCGCCTATATCCCGATCGGCCATAAATCCGCGCCTGTGGATCTGCTGGGCGAGGGCGGCGGCGAAAATACGCCGCAACTGCCTCTGAATAAAGTGGTCGAGCTCATGAAACCTGTGCTGGAGGATGAAAGCGTCCTGAAAATCGGTCATAATCTGAAATACGATTGGCAGGTTCTTAAATTGGCGGGTATGGAGCTAAAAAGCATGGATGATACTATGCTA
>CAXBAL010000330.1:0-2235 GCA_963973475.1 uncultured Micavibrio sp. | reverse complement strand
AGCAAGAATGGCAAAGGCGGCCTTTGCGCCCACACCTTGGACGGAGTTCAACAGACGGAACCAGCTTTGCTCGGCGCTATCGGCAAAGCCGTAAAGCGTGATGGCATCTTCGCGCACATGGGTATCAATGAGCACAGAGGCACCATCGCCCTTTTGCCCGATGCGGGTCAGTGTGGCGCGGCTGGCGTAGATTTGATAGCCCACGCCCTGCACATCCAGCAGCAGAAAATCTGTGCCAAACGAGTCAATAATACCGGTCAGTTTTCCAATCATTGTTCATCTTCCTTTGAAATACCCGAAGCGCGCAAGGTGCTCAGGCGCTTTTGATGCGGGCATCCCATGCCCTATAATGCGCATGGGTGATGGCGGCGGCAAGGGCATCGGCTTCATCCTCGCTGATTTGCCCACAGGCAGGGAGCAGCGTGCGCACCATATGCCCCATCTGGTCTTTAGAGGCATGCCCGTTGCCGACAATGGATTTTTTGATTTTATTGGCGCCGTATTCGGCCACCTCCAGCCCGTAGAGCGCGGGAACGGCAAGCGCCACGCCGCGCGCTTGGCCGAGCTTTAAGGCAGAAGCCGGATTTTTATTCACAAAGGTTTCCTCCACAGCCGCAGCCCCGGGCGCGTGAATTTTCAAAACATGGGCAATTCCCTCATGGATCAGCGCCAGACGCGCGGCGAGGCTCAGCGAGACCTGCGGCTTGATAAGGCCACAGGCAATAAATTTAAGGGAAGAGCCGTTGATTTGGATAATACCCCAACCGCATTTTTGAAGGCCGGGATCAATGCCGAGAATTTTCATGTTCCCATTATGCTATGAAACCAATCGCTAAACAAGAACAAAATAGCAACACGGTTATTCGCCGCCCAATATTTTTTCCATGACCTGGTCACTGGCATTCATATTGGTGGTCACGGTTTGCACATCATCATCATCTTCTAGCGCGTCAATCAGCTTCATGACACTTGTGGCCAATTCTTCATCTGCATCGGCCTGAACATTAGAGCGCCAGACAAGGCCTGAGCGTTCGGGCTCACCGTATTTAGCGGAGAGCGCATCCAACGCGGCGGCAAAATCATCGGCCTCTGTCGTGATTTCGTGATACTCGTCATCACTTTCAACATTCATCGCGCCAGCCTCTAATGCTGCTTCGAACATATCCTCGGCGCTGGCTTTATCTGCGGGATAAATAACCTCGCCGACACGGTCAAACATGAATCCCACGCATCCCGTCTCGCCCAGATTACCGTTATGTTTGGTGAAAGTAGAGCGCACATTGCTGGCGGTACGGTTTTTGTTATCGCTCAAGGCCTCGACAATGACAGCAACGCCGCCTGGGCCATAGCCCTCATAGCGAATCTCTTCGTAATTTTCGCCCTCGCCGCCGCCGACACCTTTTTGGATATTTTTCTCGATACCGTCTTTGGGCATGGACTGGCCGCGGGCGGTCGATATTGCCAAGCGCAGGCGTGGGTTCATGTCTGGATCAGGACCGCCAAGCTTGGCCGCCACATAAATCTCGCGCCCCAGTTTCGAGAACAGCTTGGCACGCTGCGCATCGGCGCGGCCTTTTCTGTGTTTGATATTTGCCCATTTGGAATGGCCTGCCATGATCGGGTACCCCTGATTATTCAAATTGCTGTATTATGAGATATATAACGAGGAAAGCGGCCTGATTTCAAGTGTATAAGTGACATAAATATTTTTCGCACCTTCCAATCAAAACTTAAAAGCATATTTTAAAAATGCTATGGTATAATCTCATATTGGACACTGCGTTTTTGAAATAAAGAGTTTGAAACCGAAATAAAGAGTATATGTCGTACCAATTACAAAGTATCCGCGTTCTTATTGTTGAGGACAACCAGCCCATGCTGGATCTGGCGAAATCGATTCTCGCTACCTTTGGTGTGGGCACAGTTTATACAGCAAAAAACGGCGAGGACGGCTTTAAAAAATTCTGCGAACTGAACCCCGATATAGTGATTGCGGACTGGATGATGAAACCCATGGACGGCATATCCCTAACGCGGCGCATACGTAACGATGCAGCCAGCCCCAATCATTTTATACCTGTTATTCTCATGACAGGATTCAGCGAAAAGCGCCGCGTCATACAGGCGCGCGACGCTGGTGTCACAGAATTTCTTGTTAAGCCATTCAATGCCCGCGATTTATACCGCCGCATATCACAGGTGATCGAACGACCTCGCCAATTTGTTCGTTCTGAG
>CAXBAL010000329.1:0-2255 GCA_963973475.1 uncultured Micavibrio sp. | reverse complement strand
TGATATTCTTTATGCAGATTTTGAAATAAATCGAAATAACGACTTATTGTTATGTAAATACTATATTAACTATAAATATGTAAAATATAAACAAATATGAGTTAAGACGTATAACGGGGCAGGAATGGTTTTCAGGATATCTGAAATAGAAGAGAAACGGGCAAAGGTTCCGGCGCAATACCGGGCAAACCCTGCCGATGCCCTCACGGATACTTTCGACGACGAGCGGGCTGATGCGCCAACGGAACAGGAGCGCCGCAACGCCGCGCTACGCACATTAAGTGAAGCCGACGGCGCAGAGCGCGAAATGGATCGCGCCGGCGTCCTGGCTGGTCGTGCGCGCGAAGGCATGTATAACAACGCAGCCACCGAGCAGGCGCAGAAACGCGCCGAAAAAGCCCGCAAAGAGCGCGCCGAAACGGCAATATACCTAGCGATGCTGCAACAGCAGATCAACGATTTAAACAAGCAGATTGAACTCTACGGGCATCAAATAGATGCCACTGACAAACTGATTGCCCTAATTGATGACGGTGAAACGCTGGATCCGAACAACCCGCATCATAAGAAATTAATGGATGCCGCTGGAATTCCGGATGATAAGCGCGATGGCCTGACACGGCAGGATATTATTGACCACAAGAAAGCCCTTCAGGCGAAAATCGACAATGCCAAGGTCGATCTTGACAAAAAAACGGATGATTTGGATGCAGCTTTAAGAGAGAATCGCGCAAATGGCGGCTCAGTTGCCCGTAATGGCAGTAAAACAGAGCTGGATGATAAATATATTGAAAAGCGCGAGGCTGCGAGTCGAATAGAAAACCTTGAGCAGAAAAAAATGGCTCTGGAGGACTTCGCTCAATACAAGGGATCGCCTGAGTATACTGTAAAGATTGATGAATTTATCGCAGGCGCAGATGAAATGACTTTAGCAAAGTTAATGAAATCCCCCGATACACCTAAAGATATTATCGCTCGAATTGGAATTCAGGAGTTCAAAACGCAAATTTCATTTTTGGATGAATTTAAGGGGACGCCAGATTATCAGATGTATGTCCAGATGGCAGTTGACGATGCTCCCGAAAATATCCGTGAGGCCTTACGCAATGAGCCAAATCTCAGCGAAGAGCTCACAACAGCGCTTTATGAGCCATACACTGATGAGTTGGAAGCTGAGAAACAAACAGCGGAAACCGCCAACGCCGACCCAATAACGGTGAGTGCACCGGAAACGACTACGACGGAACAGGGGCGCGATCCGGCGGCAAAACCTCTTGGCTTAGGATAATCAGATTCGGTCCAAACACCAGTCGAGGGCCGTTCCTCCTGCGCTTCCTATGCTTCTGAATTTGTGTGACTTATCGCCGACTTCTACCGTCACGTGGCCCGGAAATCCGCGCTCTGTAGTAATTATGGCCGTACAGCCGTTCCGTTCGATGTCTCGGGCAGCAAGCGTAACTTCGTCCTTCGCATTCTCGCTGAGGCCAGGTCCAATTCTCAGCGTTACGGACTTCCCTTTTGGTGCTGTCGTCTCATGCCCTGTTGAGGCTTTCACCGCCAGCCCATTTGGCGCAGTAGCTACTTGATCCTGCGCATTTGCAGCCATCCCGCCAAAAACCAAGGGCAGCGCAAGGGCGGCGACGCGCACCTTTGAGCCAAGGTCTTGGCTAATGCCTCCAAATTTTTCTGTCAATCCGTTCAATAACATTGTTTTAATATCTCGAAACAAAATTCTAATAATGGACTCACTTATATACTTATATGCTTCATTTGTCAACTTTTTGACTTGTGCACTATTTATAGCGTTCAAGACATGATATGTGTTCATAAGGGAACCATTTTGATCGTGACTATATATTGCTATAATTTATTGATTTTCAACTTGCCGAATGACGGATTTCTGCCATTCTTCGGAAACGCCTCATCGCGCTGCGCGCCGCCTGAAATTTATTCAGAAGGGTTCCCTTTTGAATGGTTCGGGAGGCTGCTATGAGCGCCGATCTCGAAGGCCCCAGACGCATCGGATATGCGCGGGTTTCCACCTCTTCCCAGACAACCGATCAGCAGGTTCACGCCTTGCGTACTGCCGGATGCACGCGGGTGTATGTCGATGATGGCGTGCGTGCGACGGCGAAGGTGAGGCCGGGGCTGGAGCGGGCGAAGGCGGCCCTGCGCTCCGGCGATATCTTTACGGTTTGGGCTATTGACCGGGCGTTCCGCTCGACCATCGAAGCGATTGTCTTTCTGGATGAGTT
>CAXBAL010000328.1:0-2283 GCA_963973475.1 uncultured Micavibrio sp. | reverse complement strand
CAAAATTGTGCAGGAAACACGCCTTTGGGACCCGTCCAAAAACGAAACCCGCTCGATGCGCGGTAAGGAAGATGCGCATGATTACCGCTATTTCCCCGACCCCGACCTATTGCCATTGGAGATTTCCAATGATTATATCGAGGATATTCGTAAAACATTGCCAGAGTTACCGGACGAGAAGAAGCACCGCTTCATGAAGGATTTCCAGCTCAGCCTCTATGATGCCTCCGTGCTGATTGCCGAGCGTGCACGCGCAAATTATTACGAAACCGCCGCCAATGACCGCGACCCGAAACTGGCCGCCAACTGGGTGATTAACGAGCTTTTGGGCGCGCTGAATAAGGATGACAAGCATATTACCGAATCTCCGATCTCTGCGGAACAACTCGGCGGCTTGATCGCGCTAATCTCGGATAACACAATCTCCGGCAAAATCGCCAAGGATGTCTTTGCGGAGATGTATACATCCGGCAAGGACGCCGCCGCTATCGTGGAAGAAAAAGGCCTGAAACAGGTGACCGACACCGGCGCGATTGAATCCGTGATCGACACCGTCATCGCCAACAACCCCGATAATGTCGCCAAATACAAAGGCGGCAAGGACAAGCTCTTCGGCTTTTTCGTCGGGCAAGTGATGAAAGAAACCGGCGGCAAAGCCAATCCGGCCATGGTGAATGAGATTTTGCGTAAGAAGCTGGACGCATAGATAAGTTTTTTCTTGTTCCCGCTCTTTTCAATTCTATATGAAATCAAATGCTGGAATGGATCGAAACACATCATAACGCCCTTAGTGTCCTGATAAGCTTTGCCATGCTGTTGGTGTGGATGCTGTATTTGCAGCTGTTTTTAGTAACCATTATACGCCAGAAGCGTTCGAAAATTATCATCAACAAGGTTGCGGGCAGCTCTCAAAAATCCCATTGTTTTATCAGTAATATGAGCGCGGAGACCATTTATGTCACCGTGATACGGGCGACCCTACAAAATCAGGAAGATCAGTGGACGGCCTATATTACCGATTTCGAAGAAATATCCGATAATTCGGACAAGCGCCCTGCCGATATGACGTATCAGGGACCGATCGGAACCGGTGCGTTTTATGATCTCGGCAGTTTTGAATCCATTATACACTGTGTTCAAACCCGCACCAACGCACCAAAAGATATCCTCCAGCAAGATGATTTCTCGATGGAGCTAAAGGTGTTCGGCTTTTACGGCTCCGAAAAACTCCCCGTTGCGGCATTCCGGGATTTCACCTATGACAAAGGCGAAATTAGGCCGGCAACACCACAAACCTTTCAGGTACGCTCCCTGCTAAAACGCAAGCAAATAGCCCATGAATTAAGCAATTATTATACGTGTTAATTTATTCTTCCAGATAATCCAGATCGGTGTGGAAGGTTTCGCGTATGATGGTTAAGGAGCCGAAAGCGAGTACCAATAACACCGCCATGACCGCTACGCCGCTATTTACGACCCCCATGCTGGGCACCAGCGCATGGAATCCGGTCGTGATCGGAATCACCATCGCGCGTACCATATTCGGGATGGAAATGGCCGCTGTCGCGCGAATATTGGTGCCGAATTGTTCCGCCCCCATCTGCACGAACATCGCCCAATATCCAATCCCGATGCCCATCATAAAACAAAGCGCGTAATAGACAAACAGGCTGTCATGCGGCACGTACAGATAAAGTCCGACAAAGACAATGGTCATACAGAGGGAAACAACAACCGATTTCTTGCGGCTTTGCAGGAACTGGCTCATCAGCCCGCTCAGCATATCGCCAACGGCAAGCCCTGCATAGCAGGCCAGAACGGCCGTGCCTGCTTTTGGTGTAATGCTGAGGCCCATATCTTTGGCAAACTCAGGAGTAAAGGTGATGAAAAGCGCCACCACGCCCCAAATCGGCGCACCGATCAAAATCACGGCCAGATAGCGTTTTAGCGTGTCTGCGCGGGCAAACAGTATAAAGACATTGCCCTTCGAGACCCCCTCTTTCATATTATTAAACAAGGTCGATTCCCGCACATTGATCCGCAGCGCCAGCAGCACAAGCCCCATACATCCGCCAATAATATAAGCCGTGCGCCAATCGGTATATTCCGCCACCACAGCCGCCAAGGTCGCGCCCAGCACTCCGATTGTGGCAATGAATGTCGTGCCCAGCCCGCGCCATTTCTTTGGCAATAGCTCGGAAGCCAGTGTCACGCCCGCCCCTAACTCTCCCGCAAGTCCAATACCCGCAACAAAGCGAAGAACCGCATAAACGGTGACAGATT
>CAXBAL010000327.1:0-2325 GCA_963973475.1 uncultured Micavibrio sp. | reverse complement strand
AAAACAAGAGGCCTTGATTTTCTCTAATATCGGGCGTAAATCTTGAAGTCCAATGACAAAAAATTCTGATACCGTAAAAGTTACAAATGCAGGCAATTCCCCTATTGTCTTTACCGGCCCGCATAACGGGTGGGCCGTCCCCGAAGATTTTTATGTGGACGGCAATCCGCTGGGCGTCGAGCCGCACTGGTTTGATCCAAAAAGTGAGCTGCGCCGTCACGAGGCCTGCGATTGGGGCATGCAGGATTTGTTCAATGAAATTGAGCACCAAACCTCTGACATCTGCCTGGTGGCCGCGCAATATTCCCGTCTTTTGGTCGATATCAACCGCATTCCCTCCCTGATCGTTTATGAAGGCTCCAGCGAGACAGGCGAGCATATTCACGGCAATATGATGCTGGGTGATGCCGAAAAGCAAAAGCGCATGGATGCCTATTACACCCCCTATCACGAGACCGTGGATAAGGTGATGCAGGATACGCTGAAGAAATTCGGCGCCGTTATCTGGATTGATATGCATAGCTTCACCCCCGTTTGGCAAGGGGAGCCGCGCCATGTCGGTATTGGCACGCTCAAGCTTGAAAAAACAGTTCTCACCAACAAAGCCGAAGCCTATCTAGAGCGAGAGTTTAAGGACATGTTTGTCCCTGATCAACCCTATGATTTGGCCATCAGCCCGCACCGCGAAATGAATGGCGGCAATTTGATCGCAGAGCGTAATAATCTGGAATATTTCGGTTTGGAAATTCGCAACGATTTGCTCGGCACCCCTGCCCAGATCGAAATTATGGCCGAGAAATTGGTAAAACTCGCCAAAACACTTTTGTAAGCAATAAAAAAGGCGCCTTCTGAGCGCCCTTTTTGTATCATTTGATTTTAAATTAAGTGCCTTGCGGAAGCTCTCCGGCTTTACCAACACCGCCAAGCCCGCCGCTTGAGGGGACTGAGGATTTCGGCGCAGCATCTTTTGGCTCGTCATCATTGTCCTCACGAACAATTTTCTTACCCGCCAAAAGGTCTTTAATCTCATCGCCGCTCAGGATTTCATACTCCAGTAAAGCTTTGGCCAGCTTATGCAGATCATCCATGCGGTCGGTCAAAATCTGTTTGGCGCGGTCATATCCGCCATTCACAATGCGCTGGATTTCAGAATCAATCAAAGAGGCTTTCTCATCAGAAAGATTGCTTTTTTTGCCCGGAATACCTGAAAACGCATCATCATCACCGCTATAATCCAGCGGGCCGACTTTATCGCTTAGCCCCCATTCGGTCACCATCTTGCGCGCCATATTGGTGGCCTGCTTGATATCACTGGATGCGCCTGTCGTCACCTTATCATGACCGAAGATTATCTCTTCGGCCACGCGGCCACCCATGGCGACGGCCAAATCGGCCTCTAATTTATCGCGGGCCATGGAAAGGCGGTCCCCAACGGGAAGGCGCATAACAACACCCAGCGCGCGGCCACGCGGCACAATTGTAGCCTTGTGAACAGGGTCGGATGCAGGCTCGTTCAGCGCAACAATCGCATGTCCCGCCTCATGATAGGCCGTTAACTTCTTCTCCTGATCACTCATGACCATGGATTTGCGCTCTGATCCCATCAAAACCTTGTCTTTGGCCTCTTCGAAATCTTCCATGCTGACCACGCGTTTATTCTTACGCGCCGCCAACAAGGCCGCTTCATTGACCAGATTGGCTAGATCGGCACCGGAAAATCCGGGCGTTCCGCGTGCAATCACTGATGGTTCCACGTTATTGGCCAGCGGCACTTTCTTCATGTGTACTTTCAGAATTTTCTCGCGGCCCTTAACATCGGCAAGGCCTACAACGATCTGACGGTCAAAGCGGCCCGGACGCAACAGCGCAGGGTCCAGAACATCAGGGCGGTTGGTGGCGGCCAGAATAATTACGCCTTCATTGGTCTCGAAACCATCCATTTCCACCAGCATCTGGTTCAATGTTTGCTCGCGCTCGTCATTCCCGCCGCCCATACCGGCACCGCGATGACGTCCAACAGCATCAATTTCGTCAATAAATATAATACAAGGGGCATTTTTCTTACCCTGATCAAACATATCGCGAACGCGGGACGCACCAACGCCGACAAACATTTCAACAAAGTCCGAACCGGAAATTGTGAAGAACGGAACATTGGCTTCTCCTGCCACAGCGCGTGCGACAAGCGTTTTACCGGTACCCGGCGGCCCGACAAGCAACGCACCTTTAGGAATTTTTCCGCCCAAGCGCTGGAATTTTTGCGGGTCTTTCAAAAACTCGACGACCTCCTCCAGCTCCTGCTTGGCTTCTTCGATACCGGCCACA
>CAXBAL010000326.1:0-2336 GCA_963973475.1 uncultured Micavibrio sp. | reverse complement strand
GCAAGCCGGGGCGTGTAGTGTTTGAGTTTCTCCCCTCCGTCATGCCCGGTATGGATCGCAGTGCCCTGCTCGACAAGCTGGAGCGGGATGTCGAAGCCAAGTCCAAAGAGTTACTGGATGAGGCCATCGAAAAGGAAAACGCGCCGAAAGACGGTGTGAGCAAGCTTCTGATCTTTACCCTTTTCGCGATTGTTTCCCTGTGTGTGTCCTATACGGTTTACTGGCATTTAATCGCCGATAAAGTGGCAGAGCAACATTCGCTCTTTTTAATTGACGATATGCAGGGCGAAAGCCTCAGCCCCGATGATTTTACGGGCATGATCCGCAGAACCAGTGGCGCGACGATTTCCGGTTTTCCGGGGCCGCTCGTGATGGATATCGAGCAGGAATATTTTGAAACGCTCTTCGGAAGTTTGACGCTGGAAGACATTACTGCTCAAAGCTTCCCTTTTCCGGGCCTATCTATTCTGGTCGATACGGGATTAGTGATTGTCCAGCCGCGCCGTTTCAGCCACCCTTTGTTGTTCGAAACGCTGAAAGCCGATATCACGCCGAGCTCCAAACATATCGAAATCGACTACGCCTATCTGAAAAAAGGTGACTTCCAGATGCTTTTGAAGGGCACAATAGCCCAAGACGATTTTGGCCGCCCTTTGCTGGATTTAACGCTCAGCATCGAAGACCATGACTATCTGATAGATTATCTTATCAGCGAAGAAGCGCTGGATGATCGTATGGCGTTATTCGTGCGCGCAGGTATGCAAGGGTTGGAGCGTGATGGTGTGGTTGAAATGCCGATTCACAGCACTGATGGCAAAGTGTATGCCGGGCCGTTCTTTATCGGCACTATGCCGGTACCGCCGCAGCCTGCCCCGCCGCAACCGCCCGAGCCTGCCATCTGGCAAAACGAATAAGGCAATAAAGGGACTAATCTTTACCTGTGCGATCAGGTGACGGAAGACCTTCTGGGCCCAGCTCGACAATCTTGCGGCGAATCTCGCGGGTGCGCGTGAATACGCCGTAGAGGTAATCACCGTCGCCTTTACGGATGGCCTTTTGCAGCGCGCTGAGATCCTCGGTAAAGCGGCCGAGAATTTCCAGTACGGCTTCTTGGTTGTTCAGGAATACATCCCGCCACATCACAGGGTCACTGGCCGCAATCCTTGTAAAGCCGCGAAAACCCGAGGCCGAGAATTTAATGACTTCGGATTTCATATCTTCCTGCAAATCATTGGCGGTATCGACAATCGAATACGCAATCAAATGCGGAAGGTGGGAGGTAATGCCGAGCACCAGATCATGGCGTTTGTGATCCATAATCTCGATTCGCGCGCCGCAAGCGCCCCAAAGCGCCGAGACTTTATCCACCGCGCGTAAATCGGTTTCGGGCAAAGGTGTAAGAATAACCCAGCGATCACGGAACAGCTCGGCAAAGCCGGCTTCGGGGCCTGAATGCTCGGTTCCGGCAATGGGGTGGCCGGGGACGATCTCGACATATTCGGGCAGATGTTCTTGTAAATCACGCACGACCGAGCCTTTGACCGAGCCGACATCGGTGATAATGGCGCCTTCTTTGACGCAATCGGCTATCGCGCTGGCCACCACGCTCATAGAGCCTACGGGGGAGCATAGGATGATTAAATCCGCGTCCTCTACGCCCACTGAGAAACTGGTGGTGGCTTGATCGACAATGCCAAGCGCCTTGCCCTTTTCACAGACTTTCGGATTCAAATCGACGCATACCAGATGCCCCGCCAGATTTTGCGCCTTGATGTTGCGCGCTAGCGAGGAACCGATTAGACCTAGACCGATAATGCAAACTTTATTAAACATGGTATCTATCTAAATTCTTAACGCAGCAAATACAAGGATATTTCAAGCCCATGCCGTTAATCGCCCATAACAATATGCCGAGCTTTGAAAAATTGATGGCCGAGGGACGCACAGTGCTTACCCCTGACCGCGCCGCCAAGCAGGATATCCGCGAGATGCATATCGGATTGTTGAATATGATGCCCGATGCAGCGTTGGAGGCCACAGAGCGTCAGTTTTTCCGTCTTGTGGGTGAGAGCAACAAAATTGCGCAGTTTTATATGCACCCATTTACCCTGCCCGAGATTGAGCGCGGCGCGGAAGCACAGGCTCATATTGATGCCTATTACGAGCCGTTCGAGAAATTGCAGGAAGACGGGCTGGACGCGCTAATCATTACTGGCGCCAATGTCGCCGCGCCGAATCTTGAGGACAATCCATTCTGGGAGCCGTTGCAAAATGTCATGGATTGGGGCTGGAATAATGTGACCTCAACGATCACCGCCTGTATGGCCAGCCATGCG
>CAXBAL010000325.1:0-2361 GCA_963973475.1 uncultured Micavibrio sp. | reverse complement strand
CTCCTCTCTTATGGCCTTTCGCCGCATGACGGGATTGAGGCGTGCCGATATGGCGTTACGCATTTGAATAAATGGGTGGCCAAACTGCGCGCCGCCATACGGGCGCATCCGGGCCATGATACGTTCTCCACTCATTTGGTGCGCGCCGCCTATACCGATGTGGCGGGTGATTATCCGATGCTGTTTGTGCATGCAGGTCTGGAAACCGACAAACCTCTGCCCGAACAGGGAGATAAATTATGGTGGGGCAGCCATGATTTCGAGGCAATGGAATCGCCCTACCGCCCCTTTCAAAAGGTCATACGCGGATATGACCCAGCCCATAAAGGTTTGCATCTAAACTGTATTACGGCCACTTTGGATGGCGGATGCGGGTTTGGCGGGTCTTTGATCTGCACCGGACTGACACAAAATGGTGAAGTAGCGCAATTGTTCGAAAGCTAAGCTTTTCCCGCATATATGCTAAATTGTGCAACCGCAAAAAAATTATAGAAAAATGTAATCTATTTGGAACTACGCCACGAATACACTGTTGGAAGTACCAGAGGGATACAAAACGCGAAAATAATACGAAGGGTTCCACGCCCCCCGTGCGTATCAGGTACTCGAGACGATGAAAATACCAACAAAAGGGTTCTAAATCATGGCACATATCGACGATCCACAGACACAAAGAGCTAACCTCGATTACATCCAGACTTCGATGAATGCCCCCTTGCTTGAAAAAGATCACGAATTGGATCTGGCGAGGCGCTGGCACGAAGAAGGTGACGAGAAAGCTCTGCATGAGCTTATTGAATCCTATACGCGCCTTGTGGTTTCGATGGCCTCACGCTTCCGTAATTATGGCTTGCCGATGGGTGACCTTATTCAGGAAGGCAATGTCGGCCTGATGCAGGCCGCGAGTCGTTTTGATTATAAACGCGATCTGCGCTTTTCAACCTACGCTTCATGGTGGATCAGATCTGCCATTCAGGACTATGTTCTGCGCAATTGGTCTATTGTTCGCACAGGAACCACTGCTGCGCAAAAATCACTGTTCTTTAACCTACGCCGTTTGCGCGCCAAAATTGAGGGCGAAAACGAAGAAGAAGGTTTAGGCACCGAAGGCCGCGAAAAAATCGCAAAGGAGCTTAAGGTAAAACTGAAAGACGTGCGCGACATGGAGGCGCGCCTGTCCGGTAGCGATAGCTCCCTGAACGCCACTATCGGCGAAGACGGTGATGACGATTGGCAGAGCATGCTGTCCGATGAGCGCCCTAATCCCGAGGATATAGTTCTGGGCATGAAGGATGCGCAAACACGTTCAGCATGGCTGAAAAGCGCTTTGGGCGAGCTGAGTGACCGTGAGCAGACCATCATCAAGGAGCGTCATTTGGGTTACGAGACCGTAACACTGGAAGAGCTTGGTAAAGAGCTCGGCGTGAGCAAAGAGCGCGTGCGACAGTTGGAGCAACGCGCGATGGGCAAGTTAAAATCCAGCATGAAGAAATTCATCAAAACCAAAGATGATCTATTTACCGCCGGATAACGAATAACAGAAATAAGGAAAGGCACTGTCGCACATGACAGACTTTTCTTAAAAAGAGCCGGGCTGAGATGTTCCCCCCATCAGCCCGGCTCGATTATGTTTGGCCTAGAATTAGAAATTTAGCGCCCAAGCTAACGGCGTTCTCTATCCATAGCATACCACCGAAAAAAACGAAAAGCTTGCAATTACCATAACAAAAGCGCATATACTAATTAAGCGGCTATTGGCATTGGTAGTATTCTACTTTAAATCGGCCTTAAAATTGAAAGGATTATAATAATGAATGCGCAAACGGGGACTTTAGAACAGACTTCCAGCACCTTTAATGTCAACTCAGAAAAGGGCTTTTCACAAATTGGCGCAAAAATGGATGATGGCACGGTTTATGCCGGAATCTCACCTGTCACAGGCGAAGGCCTTTATGTTGCGCCTCAGCCCTCCCCCGAGCCGGGTTACTTCAAGTGGCAAGAGGCAATGGAGTATGCAGAAGAACTCGACGCTCACAATTATAGTGACTGGCGTTTACCAACCAAGGAAGAGTTCCGGGTACTGAAAACAAATCAATATAAAGGGGCCTTGAAAGACCTTTTTGACAAAAAAGGCAATTATCCAACAGGGCATTACTGGTCCTCTGACGAGAATTTCCACAGGGACAGCGCCTATGTACAAAAATTCGGCGACTACGGAAGCGGCGATTTCTCTAAAGCGTGTTCTGGATACGTACGCGCGGTTCGGACAGGGCCAGCCCTTCCGAACCTACCGGAACTCCCCACTGCAACTACTATTGCGCCCTGATAACTTTATAGCGGCTACCGGCGACCACACGGTCA
>CAXBAL010000324.1:0-2361 GCA_963973475.1 uncultured Micavibrio sp. | reverse complement strand
CGGTGAGCGCTGGGTCGGCGCTTCCGGTCAGGCGACAACGCTGAACGGCAAGGCGGTGAAAACCCGCCCGTGCGAGAGTTTGAGCACCGCCAGCATTTGTTCCACCACCCCCGCCATGTTCAATGATGCGCCCGTCTACAAGCATTTTGATGAGGGGAAATTTGCATGGGGCGGGGATTGTTATATGTATGGATTGCTGGCATCCGGTTTTCTGGATATGACTTTGGAGGCCAGCCTGAAGCCTTATGATTTCGCCGCGCTGGTGCCTGTGGTTGAGGGCGCGGGCGGTTTGATTTGTGATTATGACGGGCAGCCGCTAACCCTAAAATCCGATGGACGCGTCTTTGCGCTCGGTGATCCGTCTTTGAAAGAGGCTGTTTTGGAAAGAATCAGGCAGCGCTAGTTATAGGCGATTTTGTATTCTTCGGTCGCGCGCAGCTCCAGATAGCTCGGCCACTGGCCTTGCGCCAGAACATCAAGGCTCTCGGTGCGTTTGTTATCACGTAGACGGTAAATCCAGTAATTGGAGAGCACATGTTCGACATAGCCGCGCGTCTCGGCGACCGGAATCATCTCGATAAACAAAAGCGGGTCAACGTCTTCGCCAATCTCACGCTGCCATTTCAGCAGATTGCCCGGCCCGGCGTTATAGGCCACCAGCAGCTTGATGATATCGCCGCCAACAAGGCGGTTATTCACCAGACGTTTGATATAAAGCTGGCCGATATCCAGATTAACCTGAGGGCTAAAGAGCTTGTGCTGGCCTGCGCCTTTATAATCTTTACCCGTTATATAGCTGGCGGTCGCGGGCATAAGCTGCATCAGGCCTGTCGCGCCGCTGCCCGCGTTGCCCGCATACGGATCAAAGCGTGATTCCTGACGCATAATGGCGTGAATGAGCGCGGGGTCTATCTGATACCCACTGCTTGGCTCCCAAGGACCTGTCGGATACAGCGCTGTATCATAAAAATTGTTGCGGCCTGCATCGGACAAGTAACTGCCGACTTTATAGGCCAGCGAAGGCAAGGAGGCGAAATCAGCATAGGCCAAAAGCGCGGTATAGAGCTTTTCATCCTTATCCAGATCAATGCGGCTCAGCTCGACCTCGGCCAGATGATTCTGTCCGGCAGAGACAAGCGCCAAGGCGCGGCGGCCTTGCGGCGTGCTGTTCAGCAATTTGAAATATTCGCGCGTGAAAGTCGGGATTTTCCAGTTGAACTGGTAATCCTTGCCCAAAGCGCGCGCGGCCAAAAGCCCGTAGAATGTGCGCGGATGGCTATAGGCCACATTCAGCCACTTGCTGACATCCTTGACGTTACCTGCGCGCATATTGGAACGCGCCGCCCAAAAGGCCGAGGCCGCAGAAGACCAGCCAGATGAATAATCCGAGCTCGCCGAGATCGAGAAATATTCGCCGGCCTTGGCGTAATTGCCTTTTTTCCAACTGATTAACCCTGCAATCCATGCGGCGCGCGGCGCTTTTTCACCGGAAACTTCAATAATATTTTTGGCTAATGCATAAGCTTTCTCTAATTTTCCTGCATAAAAATATCCGGCCACAATTTGCGATTTCAGGATATTCTTCTCATGCTTATCCAGAAATTTTGCACCAGGATGCGTATTCAAAACTTTCAAGGCATAAGTGGGGGAGCCTTTGCGGATATTTTTATTCAGGGCCGATTGAAGCTTTCTAACCTCTGTACGTTGCGCGGCGTTGCGCGTTACGCTATCGCTTTTATAACGCTTGGCGCGATCAACGGTAGGCTCGCGGACAATACCGATACCGCTTAATTTTACAGGCTCGTTGATTTCGCCTGTAAAATCCGACGGCTTGCGGCTTAACGCCATTTTGTAAATACGGTCGGCACCTGGATGATCGGCATATAGATCAAGCCAATATTTCAATTCTTCGAAAGTGGTTTTGTAAGCGGTCGGGTGCATATAGCGTTGATACAGCACATGTCCTAAAAGACGCTCATCACGCAAATGCCGGATTTCCTTATCCGCCTTCATCATTTGCCCTTGAGATTGGAAGGCAAAAATACGCTCGTAAATCTCGGCCTGACCTTTGCCAAGTGGGTCGAGCGGGTCGACTTTTTTCGGTTTCACAACAGCTTTGGTTTGCTTTGTTGGGGCAGCGGTTTCCACAGCAGGCTTTTTAGGCGGCAACACCAGCGCGCTCCAAATAGTATCGGACTTAACACTGTAGACAACACTGGAGCCGGATATGTCAGGCTTTTTTTCAGGCAAGGGAATACCGGCATAATACGGTTTCGCCGAAGGCACGGGCGCATTGATTTCCGCCTGCGTGTGCAACGTAAAAAAGAACGTAGGAAGCGCCGCCAATAGCGCTGTCATTTG
>CAXBAL010000323.1:0-2363 GCA_963973475.1 uncultured Micavibrio sp. | reverse complement strand
CAAGTCTATAAACGCGGAACCGACACCGCCGCTCGCGCCGATGACTACCGTATCAAAACTATCGGGAAAGCTGGAAAGCTTCACCATTTCAGACGACCCGCTTTATCAGCTTGAAATAAAGCCAGTAGGGGAGCATCTGCAACGTCTTCATTATATAGGTGAATTTTTTCGGGAAATGAATCTCGAACGCTTTGCCGCTCAGGCCATCTGCAATAGCGCGCGCGGCCTCTTCGGCCTCGATCATCATCGGCATTTTAAAATCGTTCTTATCGGTGAGCGGGGTTTTGACAAAGCCAGGGCAAATGATTTTGACATCAATATTCTTGCGCCCCAAATCAACGTAGAGAGTTTCGGCCAGATTGATAATGGCGGCCTTGGTCGCGCAATAGGGCTGCCCCGTCGGCAGACCACGATAGCCGGCCACAGAACCACACAGAACAATTTGTCCTTGCCCGCGGCTTTCAAAATAATCCTGCACGGCGTTCACGGTATTAAATGCGCCGCCCAAATTCACATCCAGCATTTTATGGATGGTCTCTATATCTTTTGTCTTACCGTCATGAGGGGAATATATCGCAGCAAGAAAGATAACGCTTTCCAGTGTACCGCCCGATTGCTCGATATTGCCCATGACCTCTTTGGCGGCCTTGGCATCCGAGATATCAACGGGCTGCACTATATGGCCGCCGCTTAAATCGTGATTGAGATTGTGTAATTTATCCTCGCTGCGCGCTGATAAAACCAACTTTGCACCGCGCCCTGATAGCTCCCGCGCCAAGGCAGCCCCGATCCCGCTACTAGCGCCGATAATCCATATTGTTTTTCCGTTAAAATCATTCATGGCAATAAGCTAGCACAATAATAGCAAGCGGCAATGTTGATTAATATTTTATGCAAAAAAGATTTGACAAAATGTAATCCCATAACTAACGTGCATGAAATAATAATAATAATAATACCTTTTTAGAACAGGGTTTATAATATGAAGGATCAGCGCAAGGTAGCGTTGGGCAAGGCATTTGATAGTGCCATGGCGCCGATAAGATTTCTTAAAAAGCATATTGGTTACGATTCTGCCATGAGCGGCTGGGACAACGAAGAGCCTATGTCCGGACCGTCCAGAAGACGCGAAGCCCTGAAAGAAGTTTTCTCCAAGCACGCAAAGCGCAGCCCTTTATTAATTGTTCTGCCGACAACATGGATGGAAGTTACCAGCGATCTTTCCAAAGCGCTGGCGCCCAATGCCTCCAGCAAAATATTACCGAAATTCCAATACACATCTTTCGAAGACGATGTTCAGAAATTCAAACCCGATCCGCGTTTGAAAGAAAGATTGCAAGAATCCACCGCCATGGATACGTCGCGCAGTTTCATGCGCTCATCCATGAAAATTCTCTCTATGTACTGGTCCAAATCGGGCGTTAAAGAAACATCCATCGCCGCCGTACTGGCCGCGGCCACATTTTACTGTACCCTCAAAAGCGTAGATGTACAGGCTACGTTCAGTTATTGGGGCAAGGATTTCAATGACTTCCTGGTGCAGGCTTTCAACAGCTCCGGGGAACTCAAAGAAGGCATCTTGAATAGTATGAAAGATGCCTATGAAATGAACATGAACGATTCAGACCTGATGCTGCTGAAAACCATCATCACAGAGGCGCAGTATAATTTTGAAAGCCTTGATGTCACCAGCGCGCTCAGCGATCTGAGAATTTCTTCCGAAACAATTACACAAATAACCGACAGTATCAGCACCACTTTCGGGGATCTTGAGCTTGAGCGCTTCGTAGGCGGTGAGAACCGCGAACAGCTCGAAAGTCTTATTAAGGACCTACCCATTCCGAAACAATATATGGATGCCATTGTTGAACAAGTAAGCGATGCCGTCATAACACAAGCCGATGTCAAACATGCCTCGCAAATTCTGGTTGATCGGGTAGCAGAAAATTTCAGCCATCTTGACCCGCAGGCGCTCACCGTTCTTGATAGCGCCATAAACGAGTTCAGCTCCATCCAGAACCAGCTAGGCCAGCTCAATATTACATTCGAGCATAATTTCACTTTGCCGCAGATTCTGGCGCAAGACGGCCCCCAAGCCGCACTGGATGCCATATTGTCAGGTGTTAATAGCTTTAACGCCGATGCGCTGAATGCTGAAGAGATCGGCCCCGAGCGCATTGAATATATGAGAGAGCTTCATGCCACTATCCAGGAAAAAATGAACAGCTCCCAGCCCGAGATATTGGAAACCTTGGTCAAAGCCGCCGAAGGTCAGGAAATCATTGATGATCTTGGCCAGTTAATGACCAAGGACATTTTCAACACCTCCACTGTACGCAAAATGTTGATCATCTTACCACTGA
>CAXBAL010000322.1:0-2390 GCA_963973475.1 uncultured Micavibrio sp. | reverse complement strand
TGCGCCGTGAAGACACACGTATGAGCGCGCTGGCCATTGCTTTTGGCTTTCTTGGCGTGTTCATGCAGTATATGATGGTCTTTACGGGCGTCTTGCTGATCCTGATTATTCTCTATCTCGTGCTGGCCAGCTTTGGCGTGACCTAGCTCTCAATAAAGGAAATAAAAATTATGACTGAATATACTCCGCCGGTTAGCGATATAGGTTTTCTCCTAAACGAGGTTTTGGGATTTCAAAGCGATATGGTGGATGCCGAGACCGCCGAGGCTGTATTGGAAGAGGCCGCCAAGCTGGCGCGTGATGTGTTGGCGCCGCTGAACAATGTGGGCGATGTGCATGGGCTGAAGCTGGCTGATGACCATAGTGTGACCATGCCGCCCGGTTTTAAGGATGCTTATGATCAATACCGTGATGGCGGTTGGAACGCCGTGCCTTTTGATGAGGAATATGGCGGCCAGGGTTTGCCATGGGCGCTGGCCTTTGGTGTACAGGAGATGTGGCAGGGCGCCAATATGGCGTTCGGGCTGTGTCCTTTGCTTAATCAGGGCGCGGTGGAGGCCATTACCGTGCACGGATCGCAGGAGCAAAAAGATTTCTATCTGGAAAAGCTGATAAGCGGGCAATGGACGGGTACAATGAATTTGACCGAACCGCAGGCGGGATCGGACTTGGGCTTGCTGCGTGCCAAGGCCGAGCGCGCGGAGGACGGGACGTACCGCATATCAGGGCAGAAAATCTGGATTACCTATGGCGAGCATGATTTTGCCGAAAATATTATCCATCTGGTGCTGGCGCGCCTTCCCGATGCGCCGGATGATGTAAAGGGCATTTCCCTGTTTATCGTGCCGAAATTTCTGGAAGACGGCAGCCGCAATGATGTGAAATGCGTTGGGCTTGATCATAAGCTGGGTATTCATGCCTCCCCGACTTGCGTGATGCAATATGGTGATGCGGGCGGCGCCGTTGGGTATTTGATCGGAGGAGAGCATCAGGGTTTGAAATGCATGTTCACGATGATGAACAATGCGCGCCTGTGTGTCGGTTTGCAGGGCGTGGCGATAGCCGAGCGCGCAAGGCAGCAGGCCGAAGCCTATGCCGCAGACCGTGTGCAGGGGAAATCCTTTGATAGCGGCGAGCGCGTTACGATTAACCAGCATGCTGACGTTAAAAGAATGCTGATGAGCGCCAAGGCCTTGACCGAGGCAGGGCGCGCGTTGACCTTTGAAGCTGCGATTGCGCTGGATGGGGCGATTGCGGGGGATACGGCGGCCAGAGAGAAGGTTGATTTGCTCACCCCTATCGTGAAGGCATGGTGCACCGACATAGCGCAGGAGGTAACCTATCTGGCCATTCAGGTGCATGGCGGCATGGGCTTTATCGAAGAAACAAAGGTTGCACAATATTACCGCGATGCCCGCATTTTGCCGATTTATGAAGGCACGAACGGCATTCAGGCTGCTGATCTGGCGTTCCGCAAGATTTTGCGTGATAGCGGGAAGGCCGCCTATGCCTATATTGACGCGCTGGATGCTGGTTTGCCTGCAGAGAATAAAGAGATGCTTGGCGGTTACATAAACGAGCTGCGCAGCGCGGTTGGTAAATTGGTCGAGATAGGAGCGGGCGGTGATCTTGATAAAGTCGGGGCGATGTCTAGTCCGTTCTTGAGAGCGTTTGGAATTATCGCGGGCGGCGCTTTATTGGCGCGCTCTTGCGGGATCGCGAAAGAAAAAGGCGGTGAGGCGTTTTATGACGATAAGGTCAAAACAGCCGGGTTTTATCTGGGAAATATTTTGCCGTTGGCCAAAGCCAATCTGGAGATAGCTATAAACGGGTCTGCGGCTTTATAAAGCCAGACCCACCCTTACTGATCCAGACGTTTGAAGATGTTGATATCACCAGGATTAGGCGTTTTACAGCGCAAAATCGAAGAGGTCATCATGGAACTGGAGCGATTGCGCGTGAGCCGTTGCCCTTTCATGAAATCAAGCTGGATGGCGTAATTATTGGCAACGCACTGGCAATATTCTTCCGGGCTCATTTTGCCGTCATAATGCATCAATCCGGTGGCTTCGCATTTCTCCAGAGCATATCCGGCAGCACCCGGAATGTTGAAGCACTCATCGGTAATGCTCAGCATTACACTCACGCGCGGTTTGATCGGCCCCATTTTTATGCGTTCTTCGAGAAAGCGGGTGCTCCAGCATTTGCATTCATAATGGGAGGACAGCATTTCATTGTCTTCGCAATCTTCATAAAATTCCTGCATCTCGTCCAAGGCTTCGGGCGGGATGTCGGAGTAATCATCAAATGGTAGATCGAGTTTATCGTCCTCAGCTCCCGGAATAAGGAGCGGGTCGGGGGAAAGCGTATTTGGCTCGGTTGGCACAGGC
>CAXBAL010000321.1:0-2398 GCA_963973475.1 uncultured Micavibrio sp. | reverse complement strand
ACAGGCCAACACCAGCCGCGATGCGCAGATTATTATTCCTCCGCCGCCGCGTCTTGGCGATCTGGTTATCGAAGCCAAAGGTATTTCCAAAGGCTTCGGCGATCATCTTTTGATCGAAGGCCTGTCCTTCAAACTTCCACCAGGTGGTATTGTTGGTGTAATTGGTCCGAACGGGGCGGGTAAATCCACACTGTTCAAAATGATCACCGGACAGGAAAAACCCGATAGCGGTGAATTCAATGTCGGTGACACGGTCAAGCTCGGCTATGTCGATCAGAGCCGTGATAGCCTTGATGCCAAGAAAACCGTTTGGGAAGAAATTTCCGGCGGCACCGACATCATCAAACTCGGCAAGGTCGAGATGCAATCACGCGCGTACGTGTCCGCCTTCAACTTCCGCAAGGCCGACCAACAAGCCTTGGTCGGCAATCTATCAGGCGGGCAGCGTAACCGCGTCCACCTCGCCAAGATGCTGAAGGAAGAGGCCAACGTGATCTTGCTCGATGAGCCGACCAACGATCTGGACACCGAAACATTGGCCGCATTGGAAGAAGCGATCGAGAAATTCCCGGGCTGCGCGGTCATCATCTCCCACGATCGCTGGTTCCTTGACCGCCTCTGTACGCATATTCTGGCCTTTGAAGGCGAGAGCCATGTCGAATGGTTCGAAGGCAACTATCAGGACTACGAGGCCGACTACCACCGCCGCATGGGCCACGATGCCGACACACCAAAGCGCATTAAGTACAAACCATTACGTAAAACGGGATAAAGGCGAAAATTATGCCATTGCATTTTCCAGCGCCATTTGAGGCGCTGGCGCAGTGCACTGGACAAGGTTTTTTGAGCGCTGCATACACTTTTCCTTACTCATACCAAATGTCTCCAAGGCCTCGGCTAAGGTGGGAAGCTTCTGAGCCGGATCAATGCCGTGCACTTAAGCATCCCTTTCCGTCAGCAACGTCATCATAATCCAGCTTTTAGGGGACAAAGAAAAATCGCGGGGCAGCTCGAGATACTTTTCGCATGGTTTGTAAAAAAAAGCGGATAAAATACCGCAAAATATGGCAAAAATGTGCCCTTTTGCGGCAAAAACATGATAAAATTCACAGACTATTAAAGCGTTTTATTAAATTTTTAAGTATTTTTGATGTAGACTATACGTGCGGTAGTATAAATATTGAGTGGGTAGTAAAACAACGTGAGTACAACGAAAACAAGTTCAGCAATTAAATATGTATTGCTTCCGGGTCTAAAACCCCGGATGAACCGCTTGTTCGGCTCCGGTTTCACTTTCTTCTCGGTCCTGATGGCGCAAATTTATGCTATGTCGGGTCTTCTACCGCCTAACCACCCGTACTTAAACCCGCAAAATCACGGCCGTTTCGGTGTGCATCACGTCATTGCCGAGGCCGCCAACAATCTAAAACTAAACCGCCAGAATCTCGATAAAATCTTTATATTTGTGGCCCTGCTGGTCGGGGCCATCTTACTGGTCATGCAATTTGTTATGATGATTGGCATCTTTTTCATCAACACGGCATGGGCGATACCAATTGCCGACCTGTTTGATACGCTCAACCCCGAGACAGATATTGCCTTTAATCTTCTGACGCTGGTTTTCGGCGTGCCGGATGTTTTCTGTTCGTCCTCTAACCCCGGCTTATGTAACGACAGCAACGCTTTGGTGCCATATCCAATTCATAGCGGCCTTCACGAACTTTTTCGTTTTTATTCCTTCGGCCTCTTGCTGATCGGTGTTTTGATCTTCCTTTATTTTGTGGTCGTTGTTGTGGCCGAAACTGCAACAACAGGCTCTCCGTTCGGCCGCCGCTTCCAGAATGTCTGGGTTCCGATCCGGCTCGTGGTTGCGCTCGGCCTGCTTGTTCCTATTAACTATGGCTTGAATTCCGGCCAGTACATTACGCTATATGCCGCCAAGCTCGGCTCCAGTATCGCGACGAATGGCTGGCTGCGTTATAACAACACAATCGAAGCCCACAGCCTGTTTGGCGGTGACGGTAACGGCGCCAACCCGCTAGGGGAACGTGAAACTCTCATTGCCCTGCCGAAAAGACCATCGGTCGCGCCACTTGTGCAGGCGATGTCTTTGGTGCATTCCTGCGCGTATGCTTATTGGGCAACGGCCGGTGAACTACCGGAAGCAGGGACTGCACGGCCATTCGATCAAGGTCATTATCATTATGATGGTGGTGAAGTTCCGGCCCCCGCTGCCGGGGATGATCCGATTAAAATTCGCGCCTGGTTTATCAAAACCAGCCCGAATACAATGGGAGCGCCCGGCCCTGAGACCCGCTATGAGCTTCGCCCTGATACCTCTATTCAAGAAGCGCTGAACTTCTACGGAAACGGTAATATTATCATCCGGTTCGGGGAA
>CAXBAL010000320.1:0-2411 GCA_963973475.1 uncultured Micavibrio sp. | reverse complement strand
CGTCCTCTGTCATACTCTCCAAGAGCTTATTGCGCTCTTTGATATCCATAGTGTCGCCCTTTTTGCGCATCACATCGGTCATCAGGATTTTAATGTTGACCTCAAGGTCAGACGAGCTCACACCGCCGGAATTATCAATGAAATCGGTATTGATACGCCCGCCGCGCTCGGCAAATTCGACGCGCCCCAGTTGGGTCACGCCCAGATTGGCGCCCTCACCGATCACTTTACCGCGCACTTCCTCGGCATCGACGCGCAGGGCGTCATTGGCCTTATCACCGACATCGGCATGGCTTTCGCGGCTGGATTTGATATAGGTGCCGATGCCGCCAAACCAGAGCAAGTCGGTTCTGGCTTTGAGCATAAATTTAATCAGCTCGAGCGGGGTTACCTTATCCTTATCAATATCAAAGCGCGCTTTGATTTCCGGTGTCAGTTCCAGCAGTTTGTCTGCGCGGGAGTAAATGCGGCCGCCTTCGGATAGCGTCTTGGTGTTATAGGCATCCCAGCCTTTTACACCGTTAAACAGGCGCTTGCGCTCCTTGAACGAAATTTCTGTATCGGGGTTAGGGTCACAGAAAATATGTAAGTGATTAAAAGCACCGACAAGGCGGATATGCTTGGACAGCAACATGCCGTTACCGAACACGTCCCCGCCCATATCGCCAACACCGATGACATCAAACGGTTTTTCCTGAATATTGTGGTTCAGTAAGCGGAAATGCGCCTTAACCGATTCCCATGCGCCTTTGGCAGTGATCCCCATTTTTTTGTGGTCATAACCGGCAGAGCCGCCGGAAGCAAAGGCATCGCCCAGCCAGAATTTATTCTTGAGGGATAGCTCGTTAGCGATATCGGAGAACGTCGCCGTTCCTTTATCTGCGGCCACCACTAGATACGGGTCGTCGCCATCGCGACGCACCACATCTTTTGGCGGAATGACTTTGTTGCCGCTCAGATTATCGGTGATATCCAGCAAGGCCTGAATGAAGGTTTTGTAGCAGCGAATGCCTTCCTCACGGAATTCTTCGCGGCTATTTGTCGGGGTTTTGACCACAAACCCGCCTTTGGAGCCCATAGGCACAATAACGGCGTTCTTCACCATCTGCGCCTTCATCAGGCCCAGAACTTCGGTGCGGTAATCTTCATGGCGGTCAGACCAGCGCAAACCGCCGCGCGCAATTTTATCACCGCGCAAATGCACGGCCTCGACTTGCGGGGAATAAACGAAAATCTCACGGAAGGGCTTGGGGTCAGGAATTTCCGGCACGGCGCGGCAATTGATTTTTATGGAGGTATAAATCTTGGCGCTGCCGTCATCGTTACGTTGATAGTAATTCGTGCGCATCGTGGCTTCAATCAGCGAGGTGATCATACGCAAGATGCGATCCTGATCCAGTGATTCCACTGATTCCAGCTCATGATCAATTCCGATAGCGCAGCCCGCGGCCATGCTTTCGGCATTATCGCCGTTTTTCGGGTCCAAAAATGCCTTGAACATATCGACAATCATTTTTGCGATTTTCGGATGCTGGGTCAGGGCCTTTTCGGTGTAAGGGCGGCTGAACGGGAAGCGGATTTGTTTCAAATACCGCACATAGGTACGCAAAATTGTGATTTCGTGCCAGTTCAAATTGGCGCTGAGGGTTAAGCGGTTCAGGTTGTCATTTTCCATCTGGTTGTACCAGATACGGCTAAAGGCGCGCTCGAAATTTTCTTTTACGACCTTAATGTCGATATAATCCTCGATTGCTGGCGTCTCTAGTAAGAAGTCATGAATCCAGATCGATTCGTGATGACTGCCGGGCTGAATTTCAAACGGCAATTCCGCAATCGCGCGCAAGCCCATATTATCCAAAATCGGCATCACATCCGATAGCGTGATCGGCTTGCCCGGATTGTAAATTTTAAGGCGCAGTTGTTTGAGCGAGCTGTCCTCTGGGCGGTACAAATCCAGATCCATCTGATCGGAGCCGATAACATGCTCGATTTTCTCGATATCGAAAACAGCCTGTTTCGGGCGGTAGCGTGAGGTGTAGCTTACGGGGAACGCCTCGCCGTATCGCAAGGTCAATTGCGAGACTTCATCGGAATCGGTGATATTGTCCATAACCGCATTCGACAGCAATTCCGGCCATGTCTGACCAGCTTCTTGCATGAGTTGTTCTATTTTACTGCTATTATATTTCGGCGGCTTGCTTTGGCTCACCTTCATGATGATCATGACGCGGGCAAAAACCGAATCGTCCAGCGTGGTATAGAAATTCGCGCACTCGCCTTTCAGCTCGTCCTCTAATATACCGACAATCTCCTCACGTAGCTTGGTGCCGAAGCGATCACGCGGAATATAAACCAGACAGGAAATATAGCGCCCGAACGGGTCTTGGCGCACAAACAAGGCAATGCGCTGG
>CAXBAL010000319.1:0-2442 GCA_963973475.1 uncultured Micavibrio sp. | reverse complement strand
TGTTCTTCCTCGAGCGTAACGGGCTGATCCGTCTCAAGAGGCTGCGTAAATAGCTCTCCGGCTTCATCCGGCTTTATATACCTTATCCTGTTCACATCGGGCATTTCGCTATAACCATCGGCCTTAATATAAAAATCGGCATCTTCCGGCGAACTGTAATGCATATCCTCGGGCAAAATCCCCACAGTTAAAACAGAGCGCCCCATAGACTCCAGCACCTCGTCATAGCCATAAAATTCGCCGTTATGCGCTGCCGAATTATTGATATGATAATAACCACGATGCACAAGCAAAACGCCATCGCCCTGCACATCCACACCCATAGCCTCCAACTGGGCCACATCGCTGCGGTCATCCATATTGGCTTCCATAAAATGCATAACCTCTTCCGGCGACATGCGCACGGATTCATCATCCACAGAAGATAATATCGCCGCAACCCCGCGCTCTCTGTTCATATCATTTGCAATGACCGGTATGCCCTTTTCTATGGCCGCCTTTGCCGCATGATAGATGGCTCCTTGTACTGTGCGGTCAGCATCAAAATGTGGCTGATCCACGCTATTGGCCAAACGGGAAATTTGTGTGTTTACGTATATTTCAACCGCCTCGTGTTGCTGCGGGCTAATATCTCCCCGCTCCAACATTATATCGGCCTCGTTATGCAAATTTTCGCCTATCAGAACATAATATTGCTTCACAAACGCATTCTGGTCCATTTCCATGAAAGCAGCAGGCTCAAATAACGTCTGCGTTTCCACAGGCGTCTCTAAAGACACGGCCTTAATTCTGCCTTCGGGCGCGTTTTGCAAGGCTGTGACAATTTGACGCATCGTATCGTGAATATATCCGTGATGTTCGCCATAAATGATATCCATATCGGCCGCAATAGCGGCTTGGGTGATGTCGGAAAAATCACGCCCGGGATCGGTCATGACCTGCTGCACGGTGTCATTAAATGCCGCCTGCGTAAAATGCTCCTGCAAGCTGGGCGCGCTAAAGAGCGGATTAAGATTGTTTTCAGGTATTGGCATATCTCTTCTAGATTATCACATATTCATATTTATAAGAAAATCCTACACCGCAAACCTAAAGAAAACTTTAATTCCAGAGTTGACCGCCCCTACACCAACACTAGAAGATACCGTTATTGAATTTGGCTAAGCCTCTTTGACGTTAACAACCCTTTAGCGCGGCTCCACCTGTAAAAACCGCACTGTGTTGCCCTCGAATACACCGGCCGATAATTTGCCACCCGGTTGATAAACGCCGGTATCAATACCAATGCGGTGCGGTAATATCTGCGGCTCCGGCGCAATAGAATGGCCATGGACTATCATCTTTGCCAAGGGCTTGTTCCAGCTCAAAAACGGCTCGCGGATAAAGGCCAGATCGTGAAATTCCTGCGCGGGCAGCGGCTTTCTCGGATCAACGCCCGCATGGGCAAAAAAATAATCACCGATCTCGATTGCTCCGGCCAGTGCGCTAAAGAAACTACGGTGAGATTCGGGCAAAACCCGCGCCAGCGTTTTCGAGGCCACAACATATTCGCTCGGGATTGGCAAATCCCCCTCGAATTCCAGCCCGTAACTTTTCATCGCCTCCACGCCGCCATATTGTAGCCAAGCCATGCCGCCCGTGCTCTCCGGCGCGCGCAGAAAATCCTGCATCGCTGCTTCATGGTTACCCTGCAAGAATGTCCGTTGAATCCCGTCCTTGCGCCCCAAACGGGACACCAATTCATTCAACACGCCCTTACTGTCAGGGCCGCGATCAATATAATCGCCCATATAAACCATATGCACTTGGCCCGCATACTCGGTCTCGATCAAATCTGCAGAAATGGCGTCATGCATGCGCCGCAAAGCCAACAAATGCCCATGCACATCACCAATGGCATAAACGCGCATGCCACCCGGTATTGCAAAATCCATGCTATGAACTTTATCGTACATAGTTTCCCTTTTTTAATGCATCAACACTTGAGCAATCGCCCAGCCTGCCCTACACTAAAGGCCGCAATCAGCAATTAAAAACTATAACTTCGAGAATATAAAGATAATTATGAACACTTCAACACCTGTAGAGAATTTAAGCTTCGAAGACGCCCTGGGCGAGCTCGAGACCATCGTAAAAACCCTGGAAACAGGACAGGCAAAATTGGAAGATTCAATTGGTAAATATGAACGCGGTATTGCTCTGAAAAACCATTGCGATAAAAAACTGCGCGAGGCACAGGCGAAAATCGAAAAGATCACAGTCGGCAAAGACGGAAGCCTTGCCACCGCCCCCCTCGATCCACCGCAATAACATAAAAATATTCTAAACCACTGATGAACACGGATGAACACAAATATGAAGAAATTTCATTCGTAATTAATGGATGTACCATGGATGTCCTTAATTCGATTGGACATGGCTTTCATGAAAAAATTTATGAAA
>CAXBAL010000318.1:0-2445 GCA_963973475.1 uncultured Micavibrio sp. | reverse complement strand
GTTTAATGATTTGGCCGTGATAGGGGCAATCATTGGCAACGGCGCTCAGGAAATCATCCACCACTTCGGAGGGATCTTTGACTTTAAATTCAGGGCCGCCAGGGAAAGCATCATCCATCATCGCGGTTTGCACGCCGCCGGGGTGGATGGCATTGATGCGCAAATTGGTTTTTTCGGTTTCGGCCGCGTAGGTTTTCATGAAGCTGTTCAAGGCCGATTTCGAGGACGCATAAGGCGCCCAATAGGCAGGGGATTCGTCAGCGATATCGGATGTCGTGAATAATACGCGCCCGTGATCGGCGGCGCGGAGCAGCGGATCAAGTGTGCGGATCAGGCGTACATTCGCCATAAAGTTAATCTTGAACACCTTGTCCCAGTCTTGGGGTTTAACGTGGCCGACAGGGCTAAGCGGGCCAAGTATTCCTGCATTACCTATAAAAATATCAAGTTTGCCGAAACGCTCGGCGAGTGTGGGGCCGAGTTTATCAACCTCCTCCAATCGCGCGAGATCAAGTGGCAATAAGGTGGCCTTGCCGCCAATGGCCTGAATTTTATCGTCCAGAGCCTCAAGCCCGCCAACTGTGCGCGCGACGGCAATGACATGGGCGCCCGCCTCTGCCAAACCGAGGGCTACGGCTGCGCCAATACCGCGCGATGCGCCTGTGATAAGGGCCAGTTTGCCGGATAGATCGGGTTTGCTCATAGGATAATTTCTTTTTATTCTAAAGTGTGGGGGCTTAATGATTTTTGGCCTGACGTTCCTGAAGATTGGTCATCTTCACGCCTGTCCAGTTGTTTTCATGATCGCTGAGTTTAACAGGATAATCACCGGTGAAACAGGCATCACAGAATTGCGGCTGACTGTTGTTACGCTCGGCCTCACCGCTGGCGCGGTACAGCCCGTCAATGGAAACATAAGCCAGCGAATCCGCCTTAATATAATCGCAGATTTCCTGCACCGATTTTTTATGCGCCAAGAGCTCTTCTGTCGAGGGCGTGTCAATACCGTAAAAACAGCTATGCGAGGTTGGTGGCGAAGAAATACGCATATGTACCTCTTTCGCGCCTGCATTACGCACCATCTCGACAATCTTGCGCGAGGTTGTGCCGCGCACAATGGAATCGTCCACCAGTACAACGACCTTGTTCTCGATAAAGGCGCGGTTAGCGTTGTGTTTAAGACGTACACCCAAATGGCGTATTTTGTCGGTCGGTTCAATAAACGTACGGCCGACATAATGGTTGCGAATGATGCCAAGCTCGAACGGTTTGCCCGAAGCCTCGGCATAACCGATGGCGGACGGCACACCGCTATCCGGTACGGGGATAATCACATCGGCATTGGGCACCGGCGATTCTTTGGCCAGTTCAATGCCGATATTCTTACGCACTTGGTAGACAGATTTGCTACCCATGAAGCTGTCGGGGCGCGCGAAATATACATATTCGAATACACACAGACGTGAGGGTTTGCGCGCGAACGGGAAGCTGCTGGCTAAGCCTTCATTGGTGATCACGACCATCTCGCCCGCCTCGATATCGCGTATGAAATCGGCGCCGATAATGTCGAATGCGCAGCTTTCAGAGGCCAGCACGAAAGTATCGCCCAGCTTGCCCAGACAAAGCGGGCGTATGCCGTATGTATCACGAACACCGATCAATTTATCCTGCGCCGAGGCCACGAGAGCAAAGCCGCCCTCAATCCGTGCCAGCGCGTCAGTAACGCGCTCGACCACATCATCTTTGTGAGAACGCGCAACGAGATGCACGATCACCTCGGTATCACTGGTGGATTGGAAGATAGCGCCAGTTTCCACCAATTCACGGCGAAGCATATGGGCGTTGGTCAGATTGCCGTTATGGGCAACCGTGAAGCCGCCAATCGCGATATCGCCGTACATCGGCTGGACATTGCGGATTGCGCCGTCGCCAGTAGTAGCATAGCGGTTATGGCCGATCGCGACGTAGCCTTTCAGGCTCTCTATCACATCGCTTTGCGAGAAAGTATCATCAACAAGGCCGAGCGCCTTGCGGGAGTAAAAGCTCTCCCCGTCATAGGTAACAATGCCGCAAGCCTCTTGCCCACGGTGTTGCAGGGCGTGCAGGCCAAGCGCGGTCATGGCCGCGGCGTCATCATGGCCATAAATGCCGAATACACCGCATTCTTCGTGGAACTTATCATCATTAAACGCCATGGCGGTTACTGTCTTTCGGTAGAATTGTTATCAGTATTGGTGGTATCGTTTTCGTCGAAATCCTCAAACAGCTTGTCCATTTCCATACGCTGGCGATCATTATACCCCTTATTTGGAGCGGGCTCTTCGGCGGGCTTATCTTCCCGCTTCAACAAATCGAGGCGCTCCAGATTCTCGCGGGTTTTTCCCTCAAGGGCTTCGCCGCTTTCCTGAGCCTGCTCTTCAATGCTCTGGCGCGCCTCCTCAGGCA
>CAXBAL010000317.1:0-2446 GCA_963973475.1 uncultured Micavibrio sp. | reverse complement strand
ATGACGGCAAGCCGATCACGGCAGAAGATGTCAAATGGACGTTCGATACCTTACTGGAGCACGGCACACCGTTTTTCAAAGCCTATTGGGGCGATGTGAAAGAAGTCACCGTCGAGAGCGAGCGCCGCGTGAAATTCGATTTCTCCGTTGCCGGCAATGCCGAATTGCCGCTGATTATCGCCGAGATGAGCGTTCTGCCGAAGCATTTCTGGGAAGGCAAAGACTTCTCGCAATCCTCACTGGAAAAGCCTTTAGGCTCCGGCCCTTATAAGGTCGGCAAGGTCGATACAGGCCGCTCCATCGAATATGTGCGCGCGGAGAACTGGTGGGGCAAAGACCTCCCGTTCTGGAAAGGGCAATATAATTTTGACCGCCTTGTCTATGATTACTACCGCGACCCAAATATCGCGCTAGAAGCTTTCTTCGCCGGAGAATATGATGTGCGCGAGGAAAACACTGCCAAGCTTTGGGACAGTGCCTATAACGCGCCGCCCGTTCTGGATGGCCGCATCGTCAAAGAAGAGATCGAAAATGGCCGCCCCGCAGGGATGCAGGCCTTTATCATGAATATCCGCCGCCCCGTTTTTTCCGATATCGAAGTGCGCAAGGCGCTGTCCTATGCGTTTGATTTCGAATGGTCGAACAAACAATTTGCCAGCGGCAGCTACACCCGTACCGATAGTTATTTTGAAAATTCCGACCTCGCCTCAGGCGGCCTGCCGGAAGGGCAAGAGCTTGAAATATTGGAAAAATATCGCGGCCAGATACCGGATGAGGTGTTCACCGAGACCTACCTGCCCCCCAAAACAGATGGTAGCGGCAACCCGAGAGCCAATCTGCGCAAAGCCGCGCAAATGCTGGATGCCGCTGGATGGACGTTAGGCGAGGACGGCATTCGCACCAAAAACGGCCAGCGCCTAAGCTTCGAGATTATCGACACCAATCCGGTATTCGAGCGCTGGGTGCTGCCCTTCACTCAAAATCTAAAGCGTCTCGGTGTCGAGGCCAATTTCCGCATTGTCGATCCCGCGCAATATCAAAACCGTATTGTCGAATATGATTTTGACATGACCGTGGGTAGCTTCGGACAGTCCAGCTCTCCGGGTAATGAACAGCGCGATTTCTGGGGCAGCGAAAAGGCCGATATCCCCGGCACGCGCAATTATATCGGCATCAAAGACACGGTGGTCGATGAAATGATCGAAGGCATCATTCAGGCCGAAAGCCGTGAAAACCTTGTGGCCAAAACCCGCGCCATGGACCGTGTATTGCTGGCCGGTCATTACGTTATCCCGATGTGGCATTACCCGAAATGGCGCATTGCCTATTGGAACAAGCTGGAGCGTCCCGAGAACCTCTCCCCCATCTCCCCGCTGATCGCCAATACATGGTGGAACGAGGCCGAGTAATTACGCATGAAAACTGCCATTATCATTCCCGCCCGCTATGCCTCCACGCGCTTTCCGGGTAAACCGCTCGCGCTGATTGGCGGGCAGAGCATGCTGGCGCGCGTTGTAGCGCTTGCCAGCTCAATTGCTTCGGAGTTCGAGGATTGCGGCGTCTATGTCACCACCGATGATGCGCGCATTGCGGATCACGCGGGTGACATCGGCGTGGAATGCCTGATGACCTCCGAGAATTGCCCGAGCGGTTCCGACCGCGCGCTCCAAGCGGCTAAACAGCTCCCCGCGCAACCGGATTTTATCATCAACCTGCAAGGCGATGCGCCGTTCACCCCGCCGGATGCCTTGCGCGCGGTTATCGGCGCCTTTCAAAATGACCCCTCTTTAAGTGTGGTCACGCCAGTTCACGCCCTAAGCTGGGATGATCTGGACAGGCTGCGCGAGAACAAAAAATCAACGCCCTTCAGCGGGACTTGCGCAATTCTGGATGCGAATAACAATGCCATCTGGTTTTCTAAAAACATCATCCCCGCCATCCGTAAGGAAGAGGCCATGCGCAAAGCCAGCGATACCTCGCCTGTTTACCAACATATGGGGCTTTACGGATTTAATATCAAAGCGTTAGAGAAATTCTGCGCCCTGCCCCAAGGCCGTTACGAACAGCTTGAGGGCTTAGAGCAGCTACGCCTGATTGAGAACAAAATCCCTATTCATTGCGTCGAGATTGATACACCGAGCGGCACATTGCAATCAGGCATCGACACGCGGGAGGATCTCGCGCGTGCCGAAAAAATGTTAGAGATTTTAAAGGGCTAAGCCTGAATTATGCGGCCTTGGCTGTATCCCAATCAGGGGCAAAATCAGGATTAACCTTGCGGCCATCTTCGCGGGCAAGGCCAGTGATTTTATCCATTTCATCCTGCGTCAGTTCGAAATCAAACACATCATAATTTGATTTAATGTGATCTTCCGATCCGGCTTTCGGGATGACGGCCACGCGCTCATGTTGCAAGGCCCAACGCAGCGAAATCTGCGCGCCGTTC
>CAXBAL010000316.1:0-2452 GCA_963973475.1 uncultured Micavibrio sp. | reverse complement strand
TCGTGCGTTGGCAAAACCAATTCTCGGGCACCGTATGGGTGTGACCTTTGGTGCGCGTTCACGTGAAGAGACCGAGGAAACCATTATTGAAAAGATTCTTGATTTGCATTTAGGCCCTGCCTGACTGTAGGTACATTTAAACTAGAGATTATAAAAAAACCCGCCTCGATTTGGCGGGTTTTTTTATTTTGTAATGTAGGTCTTTTTATTCGCCGGAAGGTGCCGGTGCCAGTCTTTCTGCGTCACGGCGTTCGGCTGCACGTTGGTTTTCGCGTTTCATAGTGATTGTTTCCTCATGCACCGGATCGGTTTTATAATTGCCGGCGAGTGAAAAGCTAAACATGTTCAGGCCGGCTCTAAGGGCCTTTTCGGTCACTTCTGGTTCGGTAAAGCGCCCGGACCATGCGCCCGCCCAGTTGTTGCTGCCGATTATGACGGAGGTCGTGCTTTCGCCCATTGAAGGATTGTCGCTTTCGACCCATACGGGGCGGTTGTGTATGCCCGGCAACTCGGAAACCAGATAAAAGGATTGTGTAAGGGCGTGACCTTCCTCGAGAAGTTGCGGCTGGCTGATCTGTAGGTCATTCAGCATTGTCTTTAACGGCTCTGATTCATTCACCCGGCCACTCAGTACATCAAAGAAAATTTCGCCGCCATTGGCAAGATATTGCTGCACTTTCAGGCGCGCTTGATCCGACAGGCGCGGCGTGTCATTGGTGACTTGAAAAAGCAAAAACGGAAAAAACGATAGATCATCGTTTTCAATATCTACGCCCACAACACCTGTAGGCTCCATAGTGCTGCGCCTGTGGCTTTCAAAAGCCAAATTTTTCAAACCCAGTTCAGCCATGCGGTTAAAGCTGTCATTTGTCGTGCGAACATAAGCGAGAAACATGCCGTTCGCATATTGGCCAATATCGGTTTGCATTGTGGAGTGAACAGGAAGAAATTCTTTTTGTTGTGCGGGGGCTTGCTGCAGAGGTTCCGGCGGAGGATTATCGCCTGGTGCGGCCCATCCATTTAGCGGCATCGCTGCTGCGCTCAGGAGCATGAAAGCCCCCCCTGCGGCGGATCTTAGATTCATTGTATATTCCCTGTTTTATTTTTATACATTTTGATAGCACAGTCTTTATGGATAAAGCAATGTGCCATAAAAAAATTATAAAAAATATTGACGGGAAGCGAGAAAGGCTTTAGCCATAAGAAGTAACAGGGAAATAATAAATTATGCCGCAAAAAAGAGCATTAAAATCGGAGCTGGCAAGTGCAGCTCTCGCCATAGGTATGTTTGCAGCCACGCCATCCTTTGCGGACGACACGGTAGACAACGCGCCGTTGGCCACCCTTGATTCAGGCGTTGCGCAAACCGAAATTTCCTCGTCCAGTGTTCAGAATATTGATCCCTATAACCCCCTTGTGCCAGACGGCGTCTTATGGGGATTGATGGCGCTTATTGCTTTGCAAGGGGCCTACCGCGTTGCCAATAAAAAAGACGGCGCGCTGAGCCGTACGTTAGCTATGGCGGCAGGTGCAGCGTTATTGGCAAACCCAGAAATCGTTAACCAGGAGCAGTTGGCGCAGCCCACCGAATATCTTATCCTTGTAGACCGAAGTGAATCTCAGGGTTTAGATGGCCGTGATGTTCTAACGAGCGATGCCTATGCGCAATTATCAGCGCAACTTGAAAACCTTGATACGCCTGTCAATATACGAACTGTGGAGTTCGGCGGGGATAACAGCGAGCGCAATGGTGATGGGACGTCTCTGGCCAGTGTGCTTTAT
The DNA here is from genome assembly GCA_963973475.1 of uncultured Micavibrio sp. Classification (GTDB taxonomy): domain Bacteria; phylum Pseudomonadota; class Alphaproteobacteria; order Micavibrionales; family Micavibrionaceae; genus UBA2638. Next base: position 670 of record CAXBAL010000316.1, on the reverse strand, counting down.
ACCCATGTGAGCGCCATACCGAACGCCCGTTTAGGCGGAGTTTTTGTTTTGAGTGACGGTAGAATTCATGACGAGCAGGCGCTTGCGGCTTTGCCCGATATTGCTGCCCCTGTGCATGCACTGATTTCCGGTCAGGAAAATGAAGTGGACTTTTCCTTGGAAATCGAAAGCATTCCACGTTTTGGCTTGTTGGAAGAGGATGCAGGGGATGTAACATTGCGTTTAAACGCCGATGGTCTAGGGCAAATTGATTATTCTTTTATCGTACAGATGAGCAATAACGGGCAAGCTGTCTCCTCCTACACAATGACCCCCAATCAAAGTATCAGCATTGACCTGCCGAATTTGTCCGTTGGTGAGAATAATATCGAGTTCAGTATTGCCGAGATTAGAAATGCGCAAAACTTACCGTCTGCCGATATTGAGGAAGTCACAAAAATTAACAATACAATTACGGCTTCTGTAGAGGGCATAGAAGATAATCCCAAAGTATTGTTGCTGTCTGGTGCCCCGCATCAAGGCACTAGTCATTGGCGCGATGTACTGGGCAATGACGCCGGTATTGATTTTGTCCATTTCGCACATTTGCGCGCACCTCTAGACGAAGATGCAACGCCTTTGCGCGATCTTGCCACATCGGCATTTCCTGTTCATGAAGTGTTGAACGAAA
>CAXBAL010000315.1:0-2459 GCA_963973475.1 uncultured Micavibrio sp. | reverse complement strand
CCAGCCAAGCCAAAGCGGTCGAGCTGAAACGCAATGCTTTGATCGAAGGCCCCGTCATTACACTGGGTGATATCTTTTATGATCTGCCCAGCAACGAAGACAAGGTTTTAGGCCCTGCCCCGCGCCCTGGTAAAGACATGATTTTGAATGCCCGCACTTTATTGCGCGTAGCCATTGCGCTGGATTTAAACTGGCGCCCCGCCACCAGCAATGAGCATATCGTTCTGAAGCGCGCGGCAACATTGATCAGCAAGGACGACATAGAGAAAAGCCTGATTGCCGATATCCGTAAAGACGGTTATCAGGGCGATTTCAAGCTGGATTTCCCCGCCCAGACATCGGAGATCATTCTGCCCGCCGATCAGGCCGCCGTTTTCGAAATTGATGGCCTGAGTGTTGATAACCAGAACGAGCGTTTCACAGCGACCATCTATGCGCCGACTAAGGAAGACCCGTTACAAACGCTCAATATTTCGGGCGCGATCTATTCTGTCGTTAAGGTTCCTGTTCTAAGTCAGGCAATGCGCAACGGATCCATTATTCGCGAAAACGATCTGGATTACATCGCCATTCGTACAAAAGATTTGAACCATGACGTCATCCTCAAGGCCGAAAACCTGATCGGTATGACCCCGCGCCGCATGGCATTAAATGGGAAACCTTTAACCGATAATGAAATTCAGGCACCGCAAATTGTAGAGCGTGGCCAGACTGTTACCATGGTTTTCAATAGCGGCGCAATCCAGCTTACAGCGATGGGCCGCGCTTTGGAAAGCGGTGCAAAAGGCGACATGATCCGCGTGGTCAATGCCAATTCCAGCCGCAATGTGCAAGCCGTCATCAGCGGCGAGCAAGAAGTGCAAGTGCAAAGTTTTTAACCCCAACACATAATAATAAAAAATAAAGACAGTATGACGAGGTAATTGAAATGAAAAACACGATAAAGCAAATAACACTGAGCGTTCTTGCAGGCACCATGCTGAGCGCATGCGGCGCCGCCGACCGGATCGCCAATATCGGCGCCCCGCCTGAGATGTCGAAAATATCCAACCCGACCACCGCCAAGGATTACGAGCCGGTCAGCCTTCCTATGCCCGCGCCCAAGCAAACTGTGATGCAGAAAAACTCGCTCTGGGCCTCTGATCGTCAAACATTTTTTAAAGACCAGCGCGCCAAAGATGTCGGTGACATTATCACGGTCGTAATCGAAATTGCCGATGAAGCCACGTTGGAGAACGAAACCGAGCGCAGCAGAAATGCAAATGAAAGCGCACAACTGGATGCCTTCTTGGGCTATGAACAGGCGCTGGATAAAGTCCTGCCCGAGGCGATTGATAACACCAATCTTGTCGGAGGCGGCGCCGATTCCAACTTTAGCGGATCAGGTAGCGTTGAGCGGGAAGAGGAAATCACCGTAAAACTTGCCGCGCTGATTACGCAAATTCTGCCAAACGGCAACATGGCCATACATGGTCGCCAGGAAGTTCTGGTGAATTTCGAGAAACGCATCTTACAGATTAACGGCGTGATCCGCCCGCAAGATATCTCGACCGAAAACACAGTTGCTTACGACCAGATCGCCGAAGCCCGCATTATTTACGGCGGCGAAGGCCAGATTACAGATGTGCAGCAGCCAAGATACGGGCAGCAGCTCTATGACATTGTCTTTCCGTTCTAACATCAAGGCGGGCGCGCCAAACAAATAATAAAAATCGCGCCCCCTCCCAGTTTTACCCGTCCAACTCCGCCGGCCGCATCCTGATCCCTCATGAGCGCCGGCATTTTTTTTTTGCGCGTTGCGTCATCTATAGTACTTGCATAAATTATTCTGTGTTTTAAAAATGAGTCATGGGGTTTCTTAAAATACAATTAGACGCTGTACGCGATTTTTCTAGCAGACATAAAAAGGTAGTGTGCGCGCTGGCAGGTCTTGGTGCAGCCGCCGCAGTTGTGCTTCATTCAGAACAGACGGGATATAATCTCTTTGACTTTACGAATGGATGGAACCCTGTTTGCGCGGCTGACCCCACTTGCCGCAAACTTACCGAAGACGAGATCACATGGGCGCGCGAATTTTTCGGCGATACAATTGATTATGAGGACGTTAATTATTTCAGCCGGCAAATGTTGGGACGGGACAGTGACGCGCTGGCTTACCATTACAAGGGAAATATATACGAAGCCAGTAATTGGGATAGCATTGCGGATTCTCCTGCCTCGATTGCCAATGTCTTCATTCATGAAATGGCCCATGTTTGGCAGTATGAAACCGGAATCATTCCCTCCAAACACTATATAAAAAGCGAGCGAGACAAGATTTATGCCTTTGATCTGAATGAATACGAAAGTTTTGCCGAATACGGGATAGAACAACAAGCCAGCATTTTGCAAAGGATTGCCGCCACGCGGTATCGTTTTAATAGCTTGGAAGGGGATAAATCGCCCCTGCCCCTTAGCCG
>CAXBAL010000314.1:0-2482 GCA_963973475.1 uncultured Micavibrio sp. | reverse complement strand
CAGCAGATATTTCGCATTGAAACCAATCTCGATATCGGTATCGCCATTGACTTCCATTTGCTCGGTCGCGGAGCCGGATTCGGCGGAGGACGCGGAGATGGTCATTTGCTTACCTTGCAGGGCAATTTTCACGGCGCGGGATTTACCATCGGAAATGGTTGATACGCGGTCAATCGCGCTGGTGAACATTTTCGGGTCGCATTCCACGATCTTGTCATTGCCTTTGGGAATAACGCGTTCGTAATCAGGAAATTTACCGTCAATCAGTTTAGACGTCAAAATGATGTGATCGAACTCAAAACGGATTTTGCTCTCGGACAAGGAAATCTTGATTGTATCGGCGGCGTCATCGGAGAGCTTGCGGAGTTCCTGTATGGCCTTACGCGGAATAATAATGCCTGGCATATCGGTTGCGCCTTCTGGCAATGGCATCTCGAAACGTGCCAAACGGTGACCATCGGTCGCAACGGCGCGCAAGACCTGAACGCCTTCCTGCTCGGCATGGTGCAGATAAATACCGTTCAGGTAATAACGGGTCTCTTCGGTGCTCATGGCAAATTTGGTGCGATCAACCAGCGCGCGCAAGGATGCGGCGGGAACGGCGAAACTCTTGGGCAATTCTCCCGCGCCAAGCGCAGGGAAATCCGATACAGGCAAACAGCTCAGCTTGAACTGGGAACGTCCGGCGCGCACGGTGATTTGCGTGCCTTCATTGTTCAGCTCCAGCTCGACATCAACGCCGTCTTGGAACTTGCGTACAATATCATGCAAAGTATGCGCGGGCGCGGTAATCGCTCCGGCTTTGGTAACATTGGCTGCAACCGATTCGTTGATCTCAAGATCCATATCGGTGGCGGTCATGGACAGAACGCCGTCTTCGGCCTTCATCAAAACGTTGGAAAGGATTGGAATAGTATTCCGGCGCTCCACAACGCTTTGTACGTGGTTAAGGGCTCTTAATAAGGCTGCGCGGTCAATACTTAGCTTCATGACAATAATCCTGCTTCTATAATTCTATTAATCGGTAGAATCAGAGATTAGCAAGCCATGCAGCCCAAGGAAAGCCCTAAAATCAAGCAGCAGCCTTGATTTGCACAGTATTATCAATTTTCGCCCAGAGTTTCCCGAACAGCTCGGTCTCATAAGCGCTAAGCTCGCGCAAACGGGTGGTATCGGAACCGCACATCTCGTACATTTCCGCCAAATGTCCGTCTTCCTCGGCGATCAGGGATTTCAGGGAAAGCTGGTAATCGGAGCCTTCCAGCGCTTCCTGATAAATATTATAAAGCCAGCAAGCGCGCAGTTCGATAATCAGCGACACCCAACCGTATGCAGCGTCATCACCAACGATCTTGGAAATACCTGCATCCATACGGCCAAAATACATCAGCGCAGGAACGCGCGCGGTTGTGTTCTCTTCCGTCCAGCCATCAAGGGATTTGCCAGCCGCGCGCTCGGCTTGGCGTTTAAAGAAATACGCATGACGCGCTTCCTCGGCCAAGTGCTTGAGCGTATCTTCGGTGAGCGTCTCGCCTTTATGCATTTGCGAGACCATAATCTTGCGGCTTCCCATATGCTCTAACATCGAAAGCATATTCATGAACTTCGCATGCGCTTCGCGGTCTTTGATAATTGCGCTCAGGTGATTGCGAACGGGCGCTTCAAAGCGCTCATTGGCTTGGCGCATTCCTGATATAATCAAGGGATCGGGTGATTGTGTCATAAATCGTCTCCAACTCGTCTTTCGTTATGCAGTATGGTGGCATTATATAAACTGTATTGCCCAGCGGACGCAAGAGCACGCCGTTATTAAGGTAAAATTCCTGTAATCGCGGACCGATATTGGACAGATAACCACTGTTATCAGGATCAACCACATCAAAGGCCGCAATCGTGCCGCATTGGCGGATGTTACCGACATCAGGCCGCGCGGCCAAGGCAACCATATTCTGCCCATGCCAAGTGCCTATATTGGCAATGCGCTCCATCACAGGTTCTTCGTCCCAAAGCTCCAGCGCGGCGAGCGCCGAGGCACAAGCAATCGCATTCCCTGTATAGGACGAGGAATGAAAGAACGTCTTGGCGCGGTCTTTGGAATAAAACGCGCGGTAGATATCACCGCTGCATAGCGTCACCGCAAGCGGCAAATATCCGCCTGTCAGACCTTTCGACAGGCACAAAATATCGGGCACAATGCCGGCCTGCTCACACGCAAAGCGCGTTCCGGTACGTCCCCAACCGGTCATGACCTCATCGGCGATAAAGAACACGCCGTAATCGCTACATAAATTATACAGCGCTTTTAAAACACTGGCTTCGTACATCAACATTCCGCCAGCGCCAAGCACGAGCGGCTCGCAAATAAAGGCGGCAATATCGTTGGCGCGGGTGGAGAGCAACTTGCGGAAGGCCTCAATGGTGTTTTTTCCATGACCTTCAGGAAACGGCAAATGGACGACATCAAACAAAAACGGATTATACG
>CAXBAL010000313.1:0-2483 GCA_963973475.1 uncultured Micavibrio sp. | reverse complement strand
GAGCATCAAAGTGACTTTACCCCGTTCGGCAAGATGCTCAAGTATGCCCGAAACAACAATATACCTGAGTTCAAAAAACCGATGACAAAATATGAGATATGAGGGCATTTAGTTATCCAGACCCGAATAATGGGGGTTTTAGCGGCGGAATACACCGATCAGACGGCTTCCCAGCATATTGTCATGTAAAAAAGAAGGCGTAATAAAATCGAAATTGCCCTCTGGATCACCATATCCGCTATACGGCCATGCGCCGTTCATATAGCTTTTGACGTTTTCAATTTCCGATATGGATGTTTCCATCAGAGCGGTTTCAAATCCGGCATCCGTCATAAGTTTTTCCAGACTTTTCGGAGAGAAATGCGCGACATGCTTCCAATTAAACGTTGCCGATTTCTCGCGGATCAGCTTGGTCGCCAGAGATTCTGCATTCGGCACCATAATAAAGAGCAAACCGTTTTCCTTCAGTAAGGAACGAATTTGTCGGACGATGTCTTTCAGATCGTATAAATGCTCTAGCACATTCCAAAGTGTTATGGCGCTATAGCCATCGCCAAGTGCATCAGTGTCCAGTGTTTCGAAACTGGAATAGATAAAACGCACGCCGTTCACTTCGCCGTGCATATCCTGAAAGGTCGGGTTGGCATCAACGCCAATACATTCGTCCCAGCCATGCTGTTTGGCGGTGGCAAGGAATTTACCGGATCCGCAGCCCAAATCCATTATGCGGCCACGATCGGGCACGCCGAGCTTATCCAGCAAATTCAGCCCATATGTGGACTTCACGCCATCAATATCCATTTGCGGTTCGGAGCTATAGACCTTGTTGGCCGTGTAATCTTTGCCATAGAGGGTAATCAGCTTCTCAAAGGTAATGCGAGGGTGCATATAGCGGTGGGTACACTCATCACATTTATAAATATCCAGCGCAAAGCGGCTCAGGAAAAAAGTTCGTTCAGCCGAGCCGCAAATAGGACATTCATTTACATCTTCCCAGAATTCAGGAATTCTTTGATATCGCTCGGCGCCGCTATCGCGTACGACATCTTGCTGCTCGTGGTGCATGACACCGTCCGCGGGGCCGTCTTTTTTGGCATTACTACGGTGGGTCGACACGTGAAATGCTTTGCTTCCATAGATCAGATGGCCGTCAAACTCGTTCTTGGCTATTAGACGGGATGAGGGATCGTTTAGATCAAAGTCTTTTACCTGCGGTTTTTTCATGTTTAGGGAGTTATTCGCTTTGCGGTTAAAAATTCAAGTGATCATAATTAAAGCGCTTTAAAAGAAAAAGCAATTCCTGTAATGATTACGTATTGATAATAAGTGATAAAAATATAGCCATGACAGCCTACCAAGCCTTACAAGAAAAATATGAAAAGATTATTGTTCCATGCGAAATATGCGCGAGCCGTGATCTGGTGCCATTTCAGAGTTATGGCCGCAATGCCGAGCCGGGGGTATATGGCGATATGCCGATTACCATTTGTAAAAAATGCGGCTTTAAAATGCAAAACCCGCGTTACGAAGATGGTTTTTACATAGATTATTATGAGGTGATGTATCGCGAGATTGCCTTTGGTGCAACCAAGCCGTCGGATGAATACATCGCCCAGCAGAAAAGCCGCGGCAAGCGCGTGCTGGACTTTGTAAAAAAGCATGGCGTGACCAATAAAGGAAAAATGCTGGATCATGGCTGTGCCTCGGGCGCAACCATGCTCGGTTGGCAAGATGATGGCTGGGCTGTGTCGGGCATTGACCCACATAGACCTAGCGTGGAAGAAGCGAAGCTTATGGACCTTGATGTCCGCGTTGGGGCGGGCGAGGACCTTCCTTGCGAGGATGAAGAGTTTGATTTGATCCTGAGCCTTGGTTCGACCGAGCACTCCTATAATCTGGAAGCGACTATGCGCGAAATGAACCGCGTATTGAAGTCAGGCGGAAAACTGGTCATCCGCTGGCGCTCGAACGAGATTTTCGGATCGCCGCTGGAATATTACAACCACAATCACTACCGTTTCTTTACCCGCAATACTTGGATGCTTTGCCTCAAGCGATACGGTTTTTCCGTTGATGTCATGAGTGATGAGCGCGTTGAAGGTTGGGATAGCTATGAGTATATTATCGCCACGAAGGTCGAGGCCGATATTGATTCGATAGATGTTGGCACCTTGATTGCCAACAATCCTGTGGATGATTACACGGTGGAATTATCCGAAATCAAAGCTATTCGCGAAAATTACTATAATAAGTGCAAAAAATTTCTCGATTTGTACGCAGAGTATAAAAACGATCCGAAAGGATTGATTGAAAGATTGCGCTCCGATCATGCCGATTTCAAATGGGGCTGGCTGGGCGGCGAGCCGGAGACTGTTGTTGAGCGCTCGGCCAAGGAGGCGCGCCTGTTTCTGACGGAATATGAACAAGGCCGGGTTCAGTAAGGATTAGATATGCCCGATTCTCCCTATATTCTAGGTATGATT
>CAXBAL010000312.1:0-2490 GCA_963973475.1 uncultured Micavibrio sp. | reverse complement strand
TACGCTAAAATATGTTCAACACCGCCTTGTGCGCTTATCCGACACCACGCATAAAATTGCGCTTGGGCTGGCTATCGGATGCTCAATATCCTTCACACCGCTGGTCGGAACGCATTTTATTCAGGCCGGATTTCTGGCCTATATCTTTCGTGCCAATCTGCTCTCGGCGATTATCGGCACCTTTGTCGGCAACCCGTGGACCTTCCCCTTTATGTGGTGGACAGCGATCAGCTTCGGCTCGTTCCTGTTCGGCCTTATGGGCCTGCCCGCCAGTACCGCCCTGCCCGAAGAAGTTGATCTCTCCATCATCTGGGATCTGATCTGGCATGACCCGCTACGCATTTTCCTGCCTTGGCTGCTCGGCGGTTATCTGGCGATGCTCATTAGCATCCCGATCAGCTATTACATTTTCTACCGCCTCGTCGGCACAGCAAAAGCCGCGCGCTCCAAAGCCCGCCTGCGCAAAGTGCATAAAGTCGCCAGCGAAATCACCGGCCCCAGAAAATAGCCAATAAACATAGCGCCTTGATTTACAGGACTTTATCAGGAATAGTCTTGGTCATGATTTTAGGCATTGGCACAGATATCGTGGAAACCGCTCGCATTGCGTCCTTATTGGAGAGTACGGGCGAGCGTTTTCTAGCACGCACCTTCACCGAAGAGGAACAAGCATTATCCTTGAAACGCGGCAAAGATGGCGCTCATTGCGCGGCGACACTGGCAAAACGTTTCGCGGCCAAAGAGGCCTGCGCCAAGGCGCTCGGCACGGGCATCAGCGGCGGGATTTTGTTCAAGGAAATCGGCGTCATCAATGACACACAAGGCGCCCCTGCTCTAACTTTAACCGGCGAAGCGCTGAAGAGATTACAAGTGATCACTCCCACCGGAAAAACCGCCCGCATCCATCTCAGCCTCAGCGATGAAAAAAGTCACGCCTGCGCCTATGTCATTATCGAAGCGGTGTAAACTTACATCTTTATACTGGCCAATCGAAATACTATACTGTAAAACCCGAAGATACGCATAACATGAGAAATAAGCACAATGTCCGATAAACCCTCGTCTCTGGAAGAAAATAACAAAGACAAATCCACAAGCCAGCCCACCCTGACCGCAAAAGAGGAAATCGGCGAATTTGCCAAGACAATCATCATTGCTGTGGCGCTCGCGCTTCTCATACGCACGTTTTTATACGAGCCATTCAATATTCCCTCCGGCTCCATGAAGCCGACACTTTTGATCGGGGATTATCTTTTCGTCAATAAACCCGCCTATGGCTACAGCCGTTATTCCTTCCCATTCGGCATGGCGCCGCTTGAAGGTCGTATCTGGGAAGAAGAGCCAGAGCGCGGCGATGTTATCGTTTTCAAATTACCCTCCAACACCTATATCGACTACATCAAACGCGTGATCGGCATGCCGGGTGATACCGTGCAAATGCGTAATGGCCGCCTCTATCTGAACGGCGATCTGGTGCCGCGCGAAAGTCTGGGCAAAAAGAAAGTCTGGGATCAGTATCGCGGCGAAGTCGTTATGGAAGAATTCATCGAAACCCTTCCCAATGGCGTGGTTCATAAAATTCTGGAAGAAACCGACGACCGCCCGCTTGATAACACCGAAGTTTTCACTATTCCCGAAGATCATTATTTTATGATGGGTGACAACCGCGATAATTCCGTGGACAGCCGCGCGCCAAACGGCGTTGGCTTTGTGCCTGCCGAGCTTCTGGTCGGAAAGGCCGACTTTATCTTCTATTCAACCAATGGCTATGCGGGTTTGTTCGAATTTTGGAAGTGGCCTTGGACCGTGCGTTTTGACCGCATTTTTGATACGATCAAGCCAGAACGCACCATGCCAGCAGATACAGAAGAAAACGCTGTTACAACAGAATAATCATGAGCGCGCCCAATCAATCCCATACCGAGCTTGAGAAAAAAATAGGGCACAGCTTTGCCGATAAAGACTTGCTGGCAACCGCCCTCACACATTCCAGCACCGGCACGGGGATCAGCTATGAACGCTTGGAATTTCTAGGCGACCGCGTTTTGGGTTTGATTGTGTCTGAAATTCTCTACGAAAAATTCACCGAAGAACCCGAAGGCCATTTGGCGAAACGCTTGTCCTCCCTCGTGCAGGGCAGCTGGCTGGCACAAATGGCGCTTAAAATCAATTTGGGTGAGTATATGGAATTTTCCGATGCGGAGCGCAATGCAGGCGGTTTTGCCAATGAAAATATTCTGGCCGATGGCATGGAGGCGCTGATCGGCGCTATCTATCTGGATGCAGATTTGCAAACTTGCCGCGCCTTCATCGAACATCTTTGGGGCGATGCTTTTTATGAAATGGCGCGCCCGCCGCAACACCCCAAAACCGCGCTGCAAGAATGGGCGCAAGGGCAAGGTCTTCCCTTGCCCACCTATAAAATTATCGGCCAGAGCGGCCCCGACCATGCCCCGCTTTTCGACATACGTTTGCGCGTGCAGGGCTATG
>CAXBAL010000311.1:0-2501 GCA_963973475.1 uncultured Micavibrio sp. | reverse complement strand
AAACATACGTATGCATAGAAAAGACAATTCCCGCAATAAACTGTGGTTGCTGTTTTAAATGCAGAAGAACGCAGCTTGCGTTGGAAAGCATCGACAGGATGGTGTTGTTAAAAGAAAGTTTTGATTTTAGTTTCTATAAAAAAATACGCCTGGGTTCCATGGTCGGGTTATTTTCTAGTGCTGATGACAATAACCTTGATCTTGAAATAAAAAATGCACTAATAAAAAAATATGGCCTGAATCTTTTTTTTGTGCGTGTTCTTTCGGTTGTCTGGTCTTTAGCAAAGAAGTGGTCATACCCAAAAAAAGTAGACACTCTAACTATGCGGCTACTGCCGCAATCCTTTCAAACTCTGCCGGGCTGACATAGCCATTGGCAGAGTGCCTGCGCAGTCGGTTATAAAAAACTTCGATGTACTCAAAGATACCGGACCTTGCTTCACTGATCGAGTCATATTGTTCCGCATAAATAAGCTCGACTTTGAGGCGGCTGAAGAACGATTCCATCGGTGCATTATCCCAGCAATTACCTTTGCGGCTCATGCTGGGGACACAGCCCTTCCGCGCCATATAGTCGATGTACTTCTGAGAACGATATTGAACACCACGATCGGAATGAACAATCAGACCTGGTTCAATATCTCTGCGTGTGAAGGCCATGGACAAGGCATCTGTTACCAGTTGTTCTGTCATCGAGTCATTCAATGACCAGCCAACTATCGCTCGGGAGAATAAATCCATCACTGTCGCCAGATAAAGCCATTGGTCACCCACCCAGATGTAGGTGATATCCGTTGTCCATTTTTGGTTGGGGCGACTCGCTCCAAATTTTCGCCACAGAAGGTTGCCGGAGACATTATGCATTGTCAGGGCATGGCTACCGTAGTTGAAGGCTTTGCCGTTGCGCGCTTTGAGACCTTGCTTGTTCAAGATGTCGGCAACGTAATTGACCGAACAGGGCATGCCGAGTTCTTTCAGTTCCCTGGCAATGCGGGGTGCCCCATAGCGGGCTTTGAACGTGGCATAGGTATCCGTCACTTGATCTTCCATGTGCTTGCGTCGCAACGCTCTTGTGCTCACCGGGCGCCCCAGCCAGCGATAATAACCAGCTCTGGAAACATCCAATACCCGGCACATGAGGGCAATGGTAAACGCACCCCTGTGTTCACGGATAAGGGCGTACTTCACTCTTGGTGATTCGCGAAGTACGCCGCTGCCTTTTTTAGAAAATCGACCTCTTTCTCCAGGGTCGCTTTCTCTCGCCTGAGTTTGCGAATCTCTTCGCTTTCCTTCTTGGCGTAATCAACACCATTCAAGGAATTGAATTGCTTGTCAGATAACCGGTTGAACTGACGGCGCCAGTTGTAGATTTGCTGTGCACTGACACCCAATTCTCTAGCGACAGAGACTGTTGTGTTTCCTTCTTTTTCGGCTCGCTTTACCGCCTCACGACGGAATTCCTCGGTATAAGCCTGGTTTTTTTTGCGTGCCATGATAAGCACCTCCATATAGGTCGATCTAACTATACAGAGTGTCTACAAGTCATGGGTATCTCGGAAACTTAACGCCCGGCTAAACGGCGCGAACGCAGTGAGCGTCCGGCGGAGTGAAACGGAGCGAATTTAAGCCGTTTGTTATGTTTTTATTTCAATACTGCCTTCCATGTAAGTAACGGCGCTGCCTGATATTAACACCCTAGTACCTTTAATCTCACAAATAAGCTTGCCACCACGTTCGGATACTTGCTTTGCATGTAGTTTCGACTTGTTAAATTTTTCAGACCAGTACGGCATAAGCTGTGTATATGCAGAACCTGTTACTGAATCTTCAGGAATACCAAACTTTGGTGCAAAAAAGCGGGCAATAAAATCAAACTTTGAAGATGGAGCTGTTGCAATGACACCGCGAAGATCAAGCTGCTTTAGGGATTCATGATCTGGTGTAATACTTAAAACATCCTCTTCATTTTCGAAAACAGCAATATAATCATCATGTTTTAGGCACTCCGAAGGTGTGAGCCCCAGCCCTGTTACAAGTGAAGCAGGTGTGTTGCATACAGTGGGCGGCTGAGCCGGAAAATCTAAGGTTAAAAAATTATCAGTTTTGGAAACAAGTAATTTCCCAGACAACGACTCAAACGTCAGCACATCTTCTTTACAGGCCAGTATATTGAATAAGACGTAAGCACTTGCCAGAGTTGCATGGCCGCATAATTTTACTTCCTTATTAGGAGTAAACCAACGAATGTGATAGCTACTATCCGATGAAACAAAAAAGGCCGTTTCAGCAAGATTGTTTTCTTCCGCTATTGCCTGCATTACAGAGTCGGGCAGCCACTTTTCTAATGGAACAACCGCTGCCGGGTTCCCTTCGAACTGCTTTTCCGCAAATGCATCAATTTGATAAATAGCTAATTTCATTGCACTCTCTTAAAAACATAACAGTCTGTTAATGAGGCCTTCGGCCTCATAATAATTATTAAAAGGCGGCCACTGTAATAT
>CAXBAL010000310.1:0-2502 GCA_963973475.1 uncultured Micavibrio sp. | reverse complement strand
GCCAGCGCAGCGCGCCCTTTCGTGCGGGTATTATACAGCAAAGCCCCATCTCCATGCGCCGCGCGCTGCATCTGGTTCGGCAGGGGCAATCCGGTGCGGTAGGGACGCAACGGACGGCTGGGCGATTGTTTTGCATGTCCGACATTCCAGCTTGAGGGGGCCGTGCGCAAGGTAAATCGCGCCATGATCTTATCCATTCCCATCATCGCCACACCCGCATCAAACCAGCCGCTAACGGGGCGGAAATTAAACCCCAGCGCCCACGGGGCAGGGGCTTTGTAATCACCTGCCGCGCTTTCTGCGCTATATCGGTCTGCACCAATATCCAATTTCAACGATAGCCCTTGCATCGGGGTAAAATATTCCACGCCACCAAACAGGCCGATCTTATCGCCCGTAAACCACTCTTCCGGGCTAGCCGCGAGGTTGTCATCATAATTGCGTTCATTGCCGAAATGGCTGGACAGCGCATTGAGCGGGTTATCAAAATGTCCCGCGGTTCCGTAACGCCCCCAGCCAATCCCGCCGGTAAAATCAAAGCTTTTATAGCGTTTCGAGAGCGCCAGATATTCCCCCGCCATGCGCTTGTGCCCGATCATGGATTGTAGACCCAGCGCTATTTCCGGCCTGAATTTGCTCTCTTCCAGAAGGCGCAATTTCATATCCACGCCGGGATAAAGGCGATCCGCCTTGCCGTTCAGACTGGATACTTCCGCGCTCTGGCGGATGTTGATATAAAGCGGCTCCGCCATCTGAACGCCGATATAGCCATGTAAATATGGATCCATCGTGGCCACGCCAGCGCTTAGCGTGCCTGATTTATCCATGCGCGCACTGGGAACGATGTTTAAACCCAACGGGCCGTTCAAGCTACCGGAATAGGGCGCGGGCTCTTCGGCTCTCGCACCTGAAAAGTTTGCCGTTAAAGCGATAAATGTTAGAAGAATCAAACGGATGGTCATGACCCTTAAATATACCTTTGTATGCAACGATGCTAAAGTAATAAATCTTTGCCACAACCTATAGTACACTGGATTATTCACGAATAATGTCCGGCTTTAAGATGTTCCGGTGCGGGTAAAGGGTTAATGCTGTATTGGTTTTTAGGTGTAGTCGTTTTTACAATGTTGATGGGAAGCGTGGCAGCGTTAATTATTCTATCTGCTCGACTAAAGCGTTCCAAATATGTGGTGGAGAGTTTTTTAAGCTCCACTTTGAACGGAAAAATTATCTTTGATGAACAAGGGCGTTTTTATGCTGCTAATAAAAGCGCTATTAAAGCCCTGCCTCTATTACAAGACCCGGTAAAAACACCGATATTGCAGGATTTTTTACATTTCATGTATGATAATGCCGTTGATATTGACGCCAATCTTCGCAATGCAATCGGCAGTTCAACCAGTGATCTGGTCGGTGAGGAAGAAAATTTCCGCGAGGTTATACAGCTGCCGAATGGACGTCTTTATTTAATGATAGCCCAGAAAAGCAAACAGAGTTTTACGCTTTTAATTATGATCGATATCAGTCGGCAATGGCGGCAGGAGGCCATTTTTACGCTTCTGGGCGAGAAAAACAATCAATTAATGCTGGCAATCGAGGCTTCGAATATCGGGGTGATAATTTCTATGCCGAAACGTGAAGGCAATCCGGTGTCTTTTGCGAATGCTGCCGTGACACAAATGACAGGAATTCCCAGAGAACGCCTTAGTAACGGTTATTGGCTGCAACTATGCGAGGTTTTTGCAGAGAATGACCTTTCAGATAAGCTGTCGGAAGCGTTCGATCAGCAAATGCCGACAGAGATTTCATTAACCAGAACTGCCGAGGATGGTCGTTTACATTGGTTTTCTTTGGCGATTACGCCGGTTTTTGATGAAACCGGTGGGGTAGATTTATTTATTGGCGTTTTAAAAGATACAACGGAATTCAAAGTCAGGGAGGCGGAGTTTTTCCAAGCCCAAAAGCTGGAGGCTCTCGGGCAGCTCTCCGCGGGTATTGCGCATGATTTCAATAATATTCTCTCGATCATTGATGGTTATACACGGCTGGCTGCAAAGCAGGTTGATAAAGATAGTGTAATTTGCGCTGATTATCTGGAGCGTGTTTGTATCGCGACCCAGCGCGGCGCGGCGCTTACCAAACGTATGTTGACCTTCAGCCGCCATAAAATAATTGCGGAAAAAACCTGCGAACTCGGCCAGGTTATTCGGGATCAGGAAATTTTGTTAAGTGCCGTGATTGACCCCTCTATCAAGCTTGAGGTTAACGTGCTGGCCGAAAATATTTATGTGCAATGCGCCCCCGATACAATCGCGCAGATTGTTATGAATCTGGTGATTAATTCACGCGATGCCATCGGGGCGGAAAGCGGTGTGATTACAGTGCGCGCAGAACAAGTGCTGCGTAGTGATTTAACACCGGAAACTTTATGTAAGTTAGGCAAGGCGAAAGCCTATGCCATGCTTTCGATTGTGGATAGCGGCTGTGGTATTTCGGCTGACA
>CAXBAL010000309.1:0-2504 GCA_963973475.1 uncultured Micavibrio sp. | reverse complement strand
ATTCAAGCCTTGATCGGCAATTTTCTGAATGAAATCTTCCTTGCCAAATGGAGACAGCGTGCCGATCAACAGCGCGTTGGCTGGATAGGTTTTAAGCTCTGCCTCGGTGGGGGCTTGAACCTTTAAAATGATTTGTGCGTTTTTCAGCGTATCGGCGCTGGAATTTGCAATCGTGGCTCCGGCATCCTTATAGGCCTGATCGGTGATCGAGGCGGCCTCGCCAGCGCCGCTCTCAACGGTAATGAACCCGCCAAGCGCCAGTAATTTCTTGATCGTTTCAGGGGTGGCGGCCACGCGTTTTTCGTGCGGCTTTGTTTCTTTAAGTACAGCTATTTTTATGGTCACTGGTTGCTCCCCATTGCTTTTGATAGTGCAGACACGTATTTGAAAACCCCTACAAAAATGCCTGAACTTCTTGTGATTGTGAAGTCTTTTTTAAGGTATATACAGCTTTGTCCCTTGTAAGAAATAATTCTTCGCGCTTGAATAAGGGGCTTTTTTTCTTTAGATTCTTTATAGGTTTATATTTTCCTATGGGTTTATCTGCGCAATGTTTAATTCAAAAACTGGTATCTTCCGAAGGCTGTTGCTCTCAAGCTCGGTTTTGTTGTGCGGCGCTTTGCCCGTGCACGCGCAAACGCTGGAGAGCGCCGTTGGAAATGCGCTCGCTTCGCACCCGAGCGCCGAAGCCGCGCTTGCAACCTTGAATGCCACCAAGGAAGTGGAAAAAGAGGCCTATTCACGGTATTTTCCGCAAATATCTGCCAATGCCGCATTTGGCCGTATGTATGGTGACAACGCCACCAGCCGCGGCCTTTCGGTAACGCGCGGCTCGGGGTACTCTTATTTGGGAGAGGGTTCGCTGACGGTTTCCCAGCTGATATTCGACGGGATGGAGACGCCAAACCGCGTTGATGCCGCCGCTGCGCGCGCTCAGTCTGCGGGCGCCGATATTCTCGATGTGCGGGAGAGCCTGGCTTACCGCGCTGTACAATCTTATGTTGATGTGATGCGTACCCAGCGTGGTTTGAGTTTGATTACCGAACATAGCGCCTTGGTGGACGATTACCTTGGCCGCATTGCCGAGATGGTGGACGATGGTGTGTCGGACGAGACGGAGTTGCAGCAAGCCCGCGACATCAGTGTAATCCTGCAAGGTATTAAGGCCGAGTACGAAGGGCAAGCGCAGAACGCTATGGCGCGCTACGCTGAAATTACAGGCACGCAGCCTCCTGACGTCATGAATGAACCGCCGGGTAAGGCAAATGTCATTGCACAAGATATGAGTGCGGCCATCGCCAAAGCCAAAGCGGAGCATCCGGCGGTTATATCTTCTAAGCTGCAGGCCGAGGCTAGCTCTTACGAAGTTGATGCGGAAAAAGGCACCTTATATCCCGATGTAAATGGCGAGCTGTCTTATCTACAAAGTCAGAAAGACGAGGTTATTGGCGGCGATGTTACCGACGCGCGGGCGTTGGTGCGGATGAGCTGGAATTTCTCGACAGGCGGGGAGCAGTTCGCCCGTATCCGCCGTAGCAAATATTCCCACAAAGAAGCACAATCGCGCATGCAGGAAATTCAGCGCCAGATCGAACAAAATGTGAAGCTGGCCTATAATGAATACAGCACTTCTGCGCGCCAGCTGGAATTGCTGGGGCAGCGTCAGGAATTGAACGAAAAACTTTTCGCGACCTATCAATCCCAATTCGAGGGCGCGCGCGTAAATTTGCTGCAATTGATGCAGGCGCATAACCAACTCTTCAACACCAATCTGGAAAGCGTAAACGGCCATTACCGTTATTTGGCGGCGCAATATGGCGTTCTAGCCAGTATGGGGCAATTGCAAAACGCCATGAATGTGCAAGCCCCTGCGAAAATTTCAAGCCTGACGCATGAGCAGAAATAGCCCCCCGAAAGATCAAGCCAAACCAGAGGCGGCAATAGCAGAAGGTGCCGATACTGCCACCGATACTATTGGGGTGGGCGATGTTGATCCCTTGTTGCAATGCCTTGTTTATTTAACGTCTCACTACGGGCGCGCCAAATCCGCCGAGGCTATCGTCGCGGGACTGGCTTATGACGGGCGCGGAATGGGGCCGCAGTTATTTTGTGAGGCCAGCGAGCGTCTCGGCATTAAAGCGCAAGTGGTCAAGCGCTCTGACCCGTCGGCCATAGCCAATGCCTCGATGCCCTGCGTGCTCATCCTTGATCACAATCAAGCCTGTATTGCTTTAGAGCGGAGTAAGAACGGCAAGGCTTACAAAGTCTTTATGCCTGAAACAGGCGCAGTAAAAGAGGTCGATGCCAAAACGCTGGGGCGTGATTACAAGGGATATTGCATTTATGTGCACCCTAAATCCGAATTCCTGAACCCCGTTAGCGTGCATAAAGACGATACAGACCGTCATTGGTTCTGGGGTATTATTCATGAGGGGCGCAGCATTTATATGATGGTGATGCTGGCCTCGGTCTTTATCAATTTATTTGTGCTGGTCAGCCCGCTC
>CAXBAL010000308.1:0-2507 GCA_963973475.1 uncultured Micavibrio sp. | reverse complement strand
CTTGAAAGCATTTTCGATTTTTACCGCGTAAAGAAAGAGCAAAGTCATGAGCAAAGACAATTTTTACATTACCACCGCGATTTCATACGTGAACGGCCTGCCGCATCTTGGGCACGCTTACGAGGCTATCTTGACCGACGTCATGGCGCGTTTTCAACGTCTGGATGGCAAAAACGTCATGTTTTTGACCGGAACCGATGAGCACGGTGAGAAAGTGCACAAGACAGCAGAAAAGAACAATATGAGTGCGCAGGAATTTGCAGATTTGAACGCAGCCGGCTTTAAGAAAATGACCGGAACACTGAATATCAGCAATGATGATTTCATTCGGACGACTGAGCCTCGTCATTATGAGGCATCCAAAGCTATCTGGCGTAAGCTATATGATAAGGGCGATATCTATCTCGATAAATATGAGGGCTGGTACAGCGTGCGGGAAGAGGGGTATTTCACCGAAGATGAACTGACCAAAGACCCGGAAACGGGGCACATGATGACCCCGAATGGCACCGAAGCCGAATGGGTTGAAGAGCCTAGTTATTTCTTCAAGCTCTCCAGCTATACGGACAAGCTTTTAAAGCTCTATGAGGAGCATCCAGAATTCATTCAGCCCGCCTCGCGGCGCAACGAAATTATCTCTTTTGTCAAAGGCGGCTTACGGGATTTATCGGTCTCGCGTGATAAAAAACGTCTGAGCTGGGGCATTCCTGTGCCGGATGATGAAGACCACGTCATGTATGTTTGGCTGGATGCGCTGACTAATTATATCACGGCTGTGGGCTATCCTGATGAGGAAGCCGGGAGTTTTAAAGAGTTTTGGCCCGCCGATTACCACGTTATCGGTAAAGACATTATTCGTTTCCACGCCGTTTACTGGCCAGCGTTTTTGATGTCTGCGGGGCTTGATTTGCCCAAGACCATTTTTGCGCACGGTTTTATCAATGTGCAGGGTGTGAAGATGTCCAAATCTCTGGGTAATGTGCTCTCCCCTGATGGGTTGGTTGAGATATACGGCCTTGATGCCATTCGCTATTTACTCATGCGCGAAATACCGCACGGGCAGGACGGCAATTTCTCTCACGACCACGCCGTGCAGCGTATCAATGCCGATCTTGCCAATGGTCTTGGCAATCTGGCGCAGCGTACGCTTTCTATGATTCACAAAAACTGCGATGCTAAAATCCCTACGGTAAATAAGACTGATTTTACCGCGGACGATAATTCTATGCTGGATAAGGCCTATAAGGACTTGCAAGGCTCTATGCGTGATCATTTCCGTGCTTTCGAATTTCACAAAGCGCTTGAGGTCACAATGACCATCGCCCGCGCTGCCGATGCCTATATTGATGCGCAGGCACCGTGGAAGCTGAAAAAAGAGGATCCTGCGCGTATGGAGGTTGTGCTCTATACGTTGGCCGAAGTTATTCGTTGCTTGGCGATTGCTATGCTGCCTGTCACGCCCGAGGCCGCCAGTAAAATTCTCGATCAGCTTGAAATTGCAAGTGACCAGCGCTATCTGGCTCATATTGATGCCAAGGATGCGCTCAAAGGCGGCACTGCAATCGAAAAGCCCGAAGGTGTTTTTCCGCGCATTGTTGAGCAAGAAGAGGAACAACAAAAGGCTACCAGCTAATGTGGATCGATTCCCATTGTCATTTGACCCATGAGCGCATCCGCGATTTAGGTTCGCCCAAGGATCTGGTGCGGAGCGCGCATCAGGCGGGCGTTGACGGGATGTTGACCATTTCCTGCCAAATCAGTGGTGATTTCCCAGATCAGCTTAAAACCGCCAAAACACTCGATAACGTCTGGTGCTCTATTGGTACGCATCCACATGATGCGGGTCTGGAGGGGGAAAAGGCTATCACGCAAGAACGGCTCGTGGAGATGGCGCAATCTGACCCGAAAATTATTGGTATTGGCGAGAGTGGGCTGGATTATTACTATAACAATTCTACGTCCGAAGATCAGCAGGCTTCGTTCCGTAAACATATTCGCGCTTGTCTGGAGACGGATTTGCCGCTCATAGTACATAGCCGCGACGCCGAGGATGACACAGCCCGCATTATCCGCGAGGAGAGCGCAGGGCAAGCGCTAAACGGCGTCATGCACTGCTTTTCATCCAAACCCGCTTTAGCCGAGAATGCACTTGATTTCGGCTTTTACATCTCGTTTTCGGGAATTGTAACATTTAAGGCTGCGGAAGAGCTGCGCAGTGTCGCCAAATCCGTGCCGCTGGATCGCATGCTAGTTGAGACCGATGCACCGTTCCTTGCGCCGGTGCCGCATCGCGGGCGCACCAATCAACCGGCCTATGTGTCCGAAACTGGCGCCTTTATTGCAGAGCTACGCGGCATTGAGCCGGAGGAATTCGCCCGCATCACGGCACAGAATTTCTTCACTTTGTTCTCCCGCGCAAAAGATACATGGGTGGCTCCCGCATGACCCGCTCTTTAAAAGTCACGGTGCTTGGGTGTGGCGGCTCGGCAGGCGTTCCGGCGGCGGGC
>CAXBAL010000307.1:0-2530 GCA_963973475.1 uncultured Micavibrio sp. | reverse complement strand
ATCACGGCGATCATGTTGACGGCATTGCCGATCTGCGTACGTTCCGGTTTCGCAATAAGGCGCTTGTGCCGATTTATGCCAATGATGAAACTCTTGAGGTTTTTGCGCGCAACTATCCGCACTTCTTGATAGATGGGGATCCTATATACCCTCAAATATTAGAGCCACGTTTGATAGGAAAATCCGCTTATGCCAAGCCCATGCGTATTGGTGATATAGATTTTACGCCCTTTGAGCAGGATCACACAACGTGCAAGACACTTGGCTATCGTTTCGGCGATTTTGCCTATAGTGTGGATATTCATAAAATTGAGCAACAAGGCATGGATGTTCTAAAAGGTGTCAAAACCTGGTTGGTGGATGCCGCTGGGTATAAGCATATTGATAATATGGTCCATATAAATCTGGATCAAATTTATGCCTATAATAAATATATCGGCGCGGAACGTGTAATATTGACCAGCTTGACCCTTGGCATGGATTATCAAACGCTTATTAATGAATTGCCTGAAAGTTACGAGCCCGCTTATGACGGTCTGCAATTGACAGCCAGCTTTTAATTGTAATAGAAAGCGGTGGGTTTTTTGTGTAGCGTCATTGCTTTGTCGCGAGCCAATGCCTAGAGTATATACATCCTTTATGAAGAGAGAAGATCATGCCAGCGAGTGAACCATCAACGCCAATCACGCCAGTGAAAAATTTGAAGTATAAGCGCATTATGCTGAAAATGTCGGGTGAGGTGTTAATGGGATCCAGCGAGTATGGGCTTGATCCTGCGACCGTTAAACGCGTAGCCGAAGATATTCAGGCGGTTGTTCAGCTTGGGGCCGAAGTATGTGTTGTCGTGGGCGCGGGGAATATTTTCCGCGGCGTCTCTGGCGCGGCGCAAGGTATGGATCGCACTACGGCCGATTATATGGGCATGCTCGGAATTGTGATAAACGCTTTGGCGTTACAGAACGCGCTTGAAACATTAGGAATTGATACTCGTGTGCAGTCTGCGATTCGTATGGACTCGGTTTGCGAGCCATACATCCGCCGCAAGGCCATGCGTCACCTTGAAAAAGGGCGCGTTGTTATTTTTGCCGCCGGAACAGGAAACCCATATTTTACCACTGACACGGCGGCGACCTTGCGTGCATCGGAAATGGATTGCGAGGCGATATATAAAGGCACAAAAGTTGACGGCGTTTATACCTCCGACCCGCAGAAAGATGCTGATGCCACGCATTTTTCCGATATTAGTTATATTGATGTTTTGACCAAGGATTTGCGTGTCATGGACGCAACTGCGATTTCGCTTGCCCGTGAGAATAATATTCCGATCGTGGTTTTTTCCGTGCGCGAGCCGGGCAATTTCGCTAAGGTCGTGCAAGGGCAGGGAAAATTCACCACCGTTCATAATGGTAAATAAGATAAATCCATATAAAAAGTAGAAGGGATAGAAAACATGTCTTTTGATAAAGCCGATTTAAAGCGTCGTATGGAAGGCGCAGTTGACAATTTATATAAAGAATTCGGTGGCTTGCGCACTGGCCGTGCCTCAGCAAATTTGCTGGAGCCTGTGAATGTTGAAGCTTATGGCAGCAAAATGCCGCTTAATCAGGTCGCTACAGTCAGTGTGCCTGAATCACGCCTGCTAAGCGTACAGGTATGGGATGCCGGTCTTGTGAAAGCAACGGAGAAAGCCATTCGCGATTCTGGTCTGGGGCTCAATCCACAGCCTGAGGGCACAACAATCCGCATTCCTATTCCTGATTTGAATGAAGAACGCCGTGCCGAGCTGTCTAAAATTGCCGGTAAATATGCTGAAAGTGCCCGCGTTTCCGTCCGTAATGTACGCCGTGATGGCATGGATGCCCTGAAAAAAATGGAAAAAGACGGTGAGATATCCGAGGATGAATTAAAACGTTCATCTGATGAAGTGCAAAGATTAACAGATGAAAAAATTCAGAAAATTGACACAATGTTGTCTGAAAAAGAAAAAGATATCATGCAAGTTTAAGGAAATAGGATCCTAAAAACACAGCATGGAGCGTAAAACTATGGTCAAGAAATCAGACGCGGATAAAATTCTTAATACACCGAACCACATTGCCATCATTATGGATGGCAATGGTCGTTGGGCTACGCGCCGAGGGCTACCGCGCAGTATTGGCCACCGTCAAGGAGCGAAGGCCTTAAAGCGTACTGTAAGCGCGGCTGGCGAGCTTGGTGTTAAATACCTGACTTTGTTTGGCTTTTCTTCCGAGAACTGGAACCGTCCTGAAGGCGAAATAAAAGAACTTATGCGTTTGCTGCGCTATTATTTACATTCTGAAACGGCGGAGCTACTCAAAAACAATATCCGTTTGCGCGTGATTGGCGATGTAACAGCTTTTGATAATGATATCATTGAGTTAATAAAAAATGCTGAGAAATTGTCTGAGGACAATGACGGTATTTTTCTTTCTATTGCTCTGAATTACGGTGGGCGTCATGATATCTTGCAGGCCGTACGAAAAGTGGCTGTTACTGATGACATCTCTGA
>CAXBAL010000306.1:0-2534 GCA_963973475.1 uncultured Micavibrio sp. | reverse complement strand
CGGCGCCGGCGTCGTATCAAAGATTATCGAGTAAGTTTCCTCTTATTCACGAAAATACGAAAAAGCCCGCCTTCAGGTGGGCTTTTTTATTGCCCGTCTAAACTCTCTTCGCTTGGAAGCGGCGCCCGGCTCATGATAAACTTGAATATATGGCAAAATGGCTTTTCATACTTATTATGGGTCTTTACAGCTGCGCGGTGATATCCCAGCCCGCTGCGGCGCAAAGCTATTCGAAAGAACGCTGGACAACCCATCAAAGATTGCAACAATACGCACAAAACAAATTCAAATATCAAAAATGGCTAATTTCGGCGAAATCATATTACAATGGCCGCCCCGGACAATTTCCTATGTACACTTTGCTTGAAGCCTATATAAACGGCGAGCATTACGACCCATTCGCGCAAGAGACCATTGAGACATTATATGAGCACGCCTACACCGCGGACACGTCTACAGATATCCAAGACGCAGAAGAGGCCGCCGCAAACTTCCAATCCCTTCTGGAGTGGCATCTTCCGAATTTTACTATCTTAAAAACTGCCATTCCCCTCGTTCGCGCCAATCCCATGCTGGGCGATATAAAATTTCTAGAGTGGATGTACAGGCAAGTTGTAGCGCGCATATTTAAAAGCGGCACAGGGCACTCAATTCTATCCGCTTATCCGATCTATAGTATAGATGAAGAAAACCTGATTATTAGCCGCGCCAATGTTAAAATAATCGACACGGAAATAATTAATAACGGTAATGAATACTACCACATTCATTTGACCGAAAATGTGCAATCGGGCAGACCGGGGAAAATCTATACCAATATGACCGCAATTATGAACCATATTGTAACTGTAGAAAAAGCAAGAAATCCCGATTACACATTCCCGCTCGACATTCCAAAAGATTTTGAATAGAGAAATTGAACGCAGTAATACACTAACTTTTCCGGCCGATCCCGTTATTTTTTATGGCCAAGACCAAAGAAATTGTGTAAGAAAGACTTTCGACACGCGAAGGGGTATAGCTCAGTTGGTAGAGCGACGGTCTCCAAAACCGTAGGTCTGGAGTTCGAGTCTCCATGCCCCTGCCATTCAGTCCATCAATCCATCAGGTTTAGAGAGTGCCCGCGCTCAAGCGCGGCTTTCCGCGCGCCTTGCAAATTCGCGCCTATCCGGCACGCACAGAGAACATCATAAACACCCCGTTTCTCACCCATATTCTCCAAGCGCCACTTCGCCGCGTGTCGGCGAGCCAAATTCCCTGATATCCTCCATTAACCGCGCAAGCGCAGGGCGCTCGAGCGACCCACCTGAAAACCCGCCATCATCATAATATTCCGGCCCACAAGCCCACCCTTCCGATCTCTGACTCATCATATAAGCCTCACAAGCCTCGCGCTGCGCATCCAACGTATTGAACTCCATATCTTATGAGAAAAATTTACAGACATTAAAATAATAAGGCGGGCTATTATAGCCCGCCTTTATTAAAACGGTCTAAGTCTCTTATAGAGCGCTTGCTGTGTTACAGCCTGCGGCTTGGGCCAAACTCTCATCACCGAACGCACCGCCGAAGCTGAAGCTGGACGCCTGACCGCCGGACGCATTGCTTGCTGCATCGCCCCAGCAGGATACTTCCTCAGCATTCTCGTCACCGCCTGCGGCAGGCTCGATCCCGGCCAAGCCTTCAGCGGTGTTTTCGCCTTCCCCAGCAGCAGGAGCAATGTTATTCAACCCTGCTGCGCTGAATGGTTGAGCTCCGCCTGTAGGCTGCTGGATATATGGCAGACGGGCGATTGTTACCTGAATATTTCCGTTCGCTCCGGCGAATGCGCCGTAAGTGTTGAAGAAATCTTCGATATTTTCAATCGATCCTGATTCCGGTACAAACCCGACAAATAGCTGGCCACGGCCATTTACGATTGAATCATCGGCATCATAGATACGGGATTCAAGAGCATCAAGTTCCGCCTGGGTCAAGATACCGCTTGCTGGCGGAGTAAAGCCGTCAAAAGTTGCATCCAAACCGTTAATCAGCAGCGGAGCGCCTGTAAACGTATCAAGAATAGAGCCATCTTCGAAACGAACATAGAAGCTGCCAATATTAGCGAAACCATCAAATGTTGTCGCGCCGATCGTCTGGCCTACGATGCTCAGGTTATTCGGAGCCCCATCAAACTGAAGACCTACAGGCGTTGCAACGGTTGTGTTTGTGATCGTGTTAGGATTGATCAAGCTAGAGATATCAATCTGGCCGCTCTCAAAACGTGCGCCAACCGGATTGTTAATCAACTGGTTGCGTTGCAGGACAATTGATCCGTTACCGCTACCCGCCGCCAACAGGCCGAACTGGC
Source organism: uncultured Micavibrio sp. (assembly GCA_963973475.1). Taxonomy (GTDB): domain Bacteria; phylum Pseudomonadota; class Alphaproteobacteria; order Micavibrionales; family Micavibrionaceae; genus UBA2638. Next base: position 184 of record CAXBAL010000306.1, on the reverse strand, counting down.
CGTTGTTGGACAAGGTGTTGTTCACAACGTTCACGGCATTGGAGTTTGTAAGCTCGATACCGGCCTGACTCGCATTAGAGATCACATTACCGCTGAGTTGAACATTTTCCGAGCCATCAACGTCAACGCCATCGTCACCGATCGTGCTGCTTTGGCCGATTATGTTATTGGTGATCGTTATAGA
>CAXBAL010000305.1:0-2549 GCA_963973475.1 uncultured Micavibrio sp. | reverse complement strand
ACCGGACGCCTCGCACTTGCTCGGTACAATTTGAAATATGACTATTTCAAATCACACATTTTCCTCGTCCTACCGGACGCCTCGCACTTGCTCGGTACAATTTGAAATATGACTATTTCAAATCACTAACTCTTACCACCGCCTCAAAACCAAACCAGCCGCGGGTTTGCGCATTTGTCTCAACAATTAGATAAATTTTTATCAATTCCTTACCTCTTCTTAAATAATTGTCATATATAATTAAGGGATATGGGGTGAGTCCCGCGCTTCGCATGCGGGATTCAAAAAGAATTTAAAAACGACGACACACGGCGATTGGGGAATAAAATGGGGTATAAAGATTTTCAAAATTTTGAGGGCGCCAGCGGCGAACATCAGGACAACACCATTACATTGGACGGCAGCGCAGAGCGTATAGAGCTTCCCGATGCCTCCTATGTCAAGGACGCCGAGCTGAGCCGTGATGGCATGGATTTAATTATGGACGGCCCGCAAGGACAAGTGGTTATTGATGGCTATTTCGCGCAAGTCGAAGGCCCGACACTGCACGGCCCCGATGGGTCCAGCCTGAATGCCAATCTGGTAAATTCCTTTGTAAAATCCAGCCCGCTTTATGCCGATGCAGGTTCTATGAGCGATGAATCGCCCGTGGGCGCTGTACATGAAATTACAGGCGGCGCGAGTGTTACGCGCACAGATGGCTCCAGCGAGACCATACAGCTTGGCACACCGATTTATCAGGGCGATATTATCGAGACCTCCGCCGATGGCGCGGTCAATGTCATGTTTATTGACGAGACCAGCTTTGCCGTTTCCGAAGATGTACGGCTGGCCATTGATGAATATGTTTTTGATCCGGCATCCTCCGAAGGGGTGACGAATTTTTCCGTATTAAAAGGTGTGTTTGTTTTCACTTCCGGCTTGATTGGGCGCGAAGACCCTGATGATGTGCATATCGAGACCCCTGTGGGTTCTATCGGTATCCGAGGCACTATTATTGCGGGTGATGTCAATGCAGGCGAGATTACCGTGGTCGAGGGCGCGATTGTATTGCGTGATGGTTTGGGCAATGAAATGACACTGGCCAACCAGTTTGAAACAGCCAAATTCGACACCGCAAACGGCACGATCGACAATATGGGTCTTATGGCCGCCAATGATGTTGCGATCAAGTTTTCGTCCGTATCGGGCGTCGCGGCGCAGCTTTTCTCCTCCATCAATGATGTGGCGCAGGAACAGGCAGCAGAGACATCCACGCAGAATGGCGAAGTGCCTGCCGACGAACAAAATCTGGATGCGAATAATGACGGCACCGTGGACGGCACTGTCGATGAAAACGGCGATGGCGCAGCAGATGGAACAGTTGAAGGCGCACAAGATGGCGAAGCCGAAAGCGGTGAAGGCACAGAGGCCGCGTCAGACGATCAAAGTGACGCGGGTGAAGCCGTGCAAGATGGCACGGGCGAAACGCAAACGGCATCCGCCGATGCACAAACAACGCAAGCCCCCGCTCCCGCACCGATGCAAAGCTCCACAAGTACAAATGGAGGCCTTGGAAGCTCTGCCACCAAAGCAAGCGCAAGCACGACAAGTGGAGGCGCTGAATCAACAACGACAACAACCGCGACAGCCAAAGCGGCGAGTACTACAACCACCAGCTCTAGCACAACGCAAACAAAATCTGCGATAACGCAATCCACCGATACAGCGACGCAGCCAAGAGTTTTGGAGACAAGAACAGATACAGACACAACCACCAATCCTCCAGCGGGCGGCGGCGGAACGGTTACGCCCTTTGCAGTTAGTGTCGCGGTCGAGCCCACAATTTATGAAAATGAATTAGGTGCCAAGATCGCAACTTTTAGCGGCGCCCAACTTGATATCTCCTCAATTGAGCTTTTAGGACCATATGCTGATTTCTTTTATGTTACCCCCGGCACCAATGCAGGTGAAGCAGATGTCTTTTTGCAAGCGTCTTTTGACCTGGATTTTGAATCGCTTCCGTCCTTCCAGCTGGATTATATAGCGATGAGCACAAACGGTGTTGATAGTGTTTCCAATGAATTCTTTATCAATGTCACCAATGTGGATGATGCGGCGGAATATACATCCTATTTATCTGGAAGTGGCGCGCAAATAGGCGCCGGACAAACCTGGAGTTATGATTTCTCGCAGCATGCATCCGATGAAGATGTCAGCGATACGCCCGAGATTGATATTATTATTAGAAATAGTGGCGGCGACATAATATTTGATTCCAATATCAATTCGTATTTAGATTCGGCCGACACATTCTTGAACAATGCTGAAATAGATTCCATTAATTTTAATCCAGACGGCACAATTACAATCAACGTATTTGATACGTTAACAAACGACGATTATCTTGAACTGGATATTTACATGAACGGGGCATTTCAAGAAAATATTCAATTTAATTATTTTGCTCCGACAGGGAACATTGTTGATGGCACATCAACGGATATCTCAAGCGGTACCTTTGCGATGACGTCCGGAGTATCAACAGGTGTTGTTTTAACCGGAACAAA
>CAXBAL010000304.1:0-2556 GCA_963973475.1 uncultured Micavibrio sp. | reverse complement strand
TACTGTATTTACGTTTCTATCGGCCAGAAGCGCTCGACAGTAGCCCAGCTGGTACGCGAGTTGGAAGAGCAAGGCGCGATGGAATATTCTATCGTTGTTGCCGCGACGGCCTCTGATTCTGCTCCGTTGCAGTATTTGGCACCTTATGCAGGCGCTGCAATGGGGGAGTATTTCCGTGATAACGGTTTGCACGCACTTGCAATTTACGACGACCTTTCAAAACAGGCCGTGGCTTATCGCCAGATGTCCTTGCTGCTTCGTCGTCCTCCGGGTCGTGAAGCGTATCCTGGTGACGTTTTCTACATTCACTCCCGTCTGCTTGAGCGTGCGGCGAAAATGTCTGACGAAATGGGTGCGGGTTCTTTGACTGCCCTGCCTGTTATCGAAACACAAGGCGGTGATATTTCCGCGTATATTCCAACAAACGTGATCTCTATTACCGATGGTCAGATCTTCCTTGAGACATCTCTTTTCTTCAAGGGCATCCGCCCCGCGATTGATGTCGGTGCGTCCGTGTCCCGTGTTGGTTCCGCCGCGCAGATCAAAGCGATGAAACAGGTTGCAGGTACAATTAAACTGGAGCTGGCACAGTTCCGTGAAATGGAAGCCTTCGCGCAGTTCGCCTCCGATCTTGATGCCTCGACCCAGAAGCTTCTGGCACGCGGCGCACGTCTGGTGCAACTCTTGAAGCAAAACCAGTACGAACCATTGTCTGTAGAAGAACAAGTCTGTGTTATCTACGCTGGTACAAAGGGTTTCATCGATAGCGTAGCGGTTGATCAGGTCGGCCTCTATGAAAAGCGGCTTCTTGAAGATTTACGCGCGAATGGTAAAGACATTCTCGAAACCATCCGTGAAGAGAAAAAACTTGATGAAGCGAGCGAAAGCAGCTTGAAAGCGTTTCTGACAGAATTCAGCAAAGCTTTCGCAGCGAACTAAATTACGCCTATCGGCCTACCTGATACCCATATCGGAAGGCCGGGAGGTTTAAAAAAACCCAGCAGGATAGAAAATGCCAAGTTTACGCGATTACAGAGATAAAATTAAGTCGGTCAAGTCGACGAAGAAGATCACATCAGCCATGAAAATGGTTGCAGCATCTAAGTTACGCCGTGCCCAGGAACATGCGCAAGCCGCCCAGCCCTATGCGCAAGCCATGTCCGACATGTTGACCCGCGTGGCGAAAAATGTGATTATAAATGCCTCCTCTTCTCGTTTGCTGGTGGGAACGGGTGAAGATAACAAGCATCTTATTGTTGTCGTTTCGGCCGATCGTGGTTTGTGTGGGGGCTTTAACTCCAACCTTGCACGCTCTGTGGCACAAAAAATCTTGCGTCTGGAATCTGAAGGCAAGACTGTCGGTCTGGTTTTCGTTGGTCGCAAGGCTCGCGATGTTCTTAAAAACATGCATGGCACGAAAATCTGGGAAAGTTTTATCGGCATGACCGCCAAGAACAAAGTTGAATTTGTTGACGCCAACGAAGTCACCAATTTTATTCTGGATAAATTCGCAGCCGGAGAATACGACAAATGCCATTTGGCCTATAACAGCTTCGTCTCGGTTTTGTCGCAAAAACCAACGATGCAGCAGATTATCCCCTTCGATATTGAAGCAGCCGTTGCGACAGGTACTGCTGCGAAAGATAAAACGAAGGCCGATGAGCCAAAGGATACAGGGCCTGTATCGCCTTATGCGTTCGAGCCGGAAGAAGAGAAAATCCTGAGCGCCCTTTTGCCGCGCAATATCGGTGTGCAGATTTACAGCGCGATGCTAGATAGCGCCGCGGGTGAACACGCCGCACGTATGACCGCGATGGACAACGCAACGCGTAATGCCGGTGAGATGATCAATGATCTTAGCCTGCAATATAACCGCGCGCGTCAGGCCCATATTACAAAAGAACTAATCGAAATTATTTCAGGCGCCGAAGCGCTGTAAAGTTAGGAGAACACTATGACAAAATCATTGCCCACTTTAAATACTGATTTCACTACGAAGTCTGCACAAGATCAAACATCGCCGCAACAAAATGCAGCCCCCAAAATTGCAATTAAAATGCCGAAAACGGCCAGTGGTAAGCCCCGCTTCCCTAGCCGCAGCGATGGCGCCGAAGCCGGAATAGTTACTGGCGGGTATCACGCCAAACCAGATATGGATTAAATATAAAGCAACAATTTTACGAGTTTAAATAGCAAAAGAGGAAAAAATGGCAAAAGCAACAACAAAGAAATCAACAGTTTCAGGTGCTAAAGGTAAAGTCCTTCAGATTTTGGGCGCGGTTGTCGACGTTCAGTTCAACGAAGGTGAAGTGCCTTCAATCATGAATGCGCTGCACACCGAAAATAACGGCCAGAGACTTGTTCTGGAAGTTGCGCAGCACCTTGGTGAAAACACAGTCCGCACAATCGCGATGGACATGACAGACGGTATGGTTCGCGGTCAGGAAGTTGTCGATACAGGCGATGCGATTTCCGTTCCTGTCGGCCCCGAAACAAAAGGCCGCATTTTCGATGTGGTGGGTAATATCATTGATGGTGGCCCTGCTGTAAAAACAA